>NZ_JBHJRC010000094.1:0-27620 GCF_042261735.1 Kitasatospora sp. NPDC056327
GGTGCTCGGGGCACCCCGGCCCGGCCACTGCCGCCCATGGCACGAGCCCCCGGGGCGGGGTGCCGCTCCGGGGGCTCGCGGGGATCGATCGGCGCTGGTCCAGCCCGACGACCTTGCTGGTGAGTGCGGATCCGGTTGGGTGATCCGCCTGGGCCCCAGACTGCCGGAAGCGGGCCGCCGGTCGCGAGTCCTGCGGCTGGCGACTTCCCGCGCTGGCGTGAAGTCGCCACGGGTGTCCGGTTGCTGGCTCTGCGTCAGCCCGTCCGGCGGTGGTCCGGGGCAGGTGCGGCACGGGCGGCGCGGCCGGTGGCCGCCCGGCCGGGGGAACAAGGACGCCCGGGGACGGGGTTGACCAGTGTCGGCACCGGCGCCGGCACCCACCGCCGCCGGTCCCGCGGCACCGGTGGACCGCACCGGCGAACGGCACCGACCACGGCCAGGAGGACGGACGGCATGACGACCGAGGACAGGCAGGAGAACCAGCGGGAGAACGGGACCGGGCCGCACGCCGCGGACCCGGTCCGGGCCACCGCCCGGGGAACGGCGCCCGCCCCGCTGTCGATCCTGGACCTCGCCACCGTCGGCGCCGGCCACACCCCCGCGCAGGCGCTCGCCGCGACCACCACCCTGGCCCGAAGCGCCGAGCGGTGGGGCTACCACCGCTTCTGGGTGGCCGAGCACCACGGCATGCCCGGGGTCGCCAGCTCCACGCCCGCCGTCCTGCTGGCCCACCTCGGGGCCCACACCACCACCCTGCGCCTCGGCTCGGGCGGCGTGATGCTGCCCAACCACGCCCCGCTGGCGATCGCCGAGCAGTTCGGTCTGCTGGAGGCGCTCCACCCGGGCCGGATCGACCTCGGTCTCGGCCGGGCCCCCGGCACCGACCCGGCCACCGCCCGAGCCCTGCGCCGGGGCCTGGACGAGGGCGCCGACGACTTCCCCCACCGGCTCGCCGAGCTGACCCACTTCCTCGACGGCAGCTTCCCCGACGGGCACCCGTACGCGCGGCTCACCGCCGTCCCGAAGGGGGAGGGCCGCCCGCCGCTCTGGCTGCTCGGCTCCTCCGGCTTCAGCGCCCGGCTGGCCGGCCGCCTCGGCCTGCCCTTCGCCTTCGCGCACCACTTCAGCAGTGCCAACACGCTCCCCGCGCTCGACCTCTACCGCGCGGAGTTCCGCCCCTCGGCCGTCCTCGACGAGCCCTACGCGCTGATCGGGGTGAGCGCGGTCGCGGCCGGCGACGAGGCCGCCGCCCGCCGTCTGGCCCGGTCCGCGGCGCTCGGCATGCTGCGCCTGCGGCGCGGCAACCCCGGCCCGATCCCCACCCCGGAGGAGGCCGAGGCGTACCCCTACAGCCCGGTCGAGGCGGACTTCATCGACGACTGGCTGGGCAACGTCGTCCTGGGCACTCCGGGAGAGGTGTCCGACGGGCTGGAGGCGCTCCGCAAGCGGACCGGGGTCGACGAGCTGATGGTGACCTCGCACATCCACGGCCACGAGGCGCGGCTCCGCTCCTACGGGCTGATCGCCGAGGCGTACGGCCTGCCCGGCGCGGCGTCCCCGGCCGTCTGACGTCCGGGGCCCGGCGCCGTGAGCCGCCCCGGGCCACGGCTCCGGGCCCGGGTCACGGCCGCGGGCCCGGCAGCGACCCGCAGGACACGCCCTAGGACACGCCCCGGCGCTCCCCGGTCTCCTGGCCGGCCTCCCGGCCGTCCCGGAGTATCGCCGCGACCAGCTCCGCCTCACCGGGGCGGGCGAAGTACCAGCCCTGGGCGGTGTCGCAGCCGGTGAGCCGCAGCCGCTCGGCCTGGGCGGCGCTCTCGATGCCCTCGGCGGTCACCGTCAGACCCAGGGTGTGGGCGAGCTGCACCATCGCGCCGACGATCTGCTCGTCGGCGTCGCTGCGCCGCGATCCCAGCTCGGCCGGCTCCGCCCGGCCGCCGTTCGGGGCCGGGTCGCGGAACCCCTCGATGAAGGTGCCGTCCAGCTTCAGCACGTGGACCGGGAGCCGGGAGAGGTAGGCCAGGTTGGAGTAGCCCGTCCCGAAGTCGTCGATGGCGATGCGGACGCCCATGTCGGCGAGCGCCTGGAGCGCCTGGAGCGGGCGCCCGCCGGGGCCGAGCAGCGCGCTCTCGGTGATCTCCAGCTGCAGCAGGCGGGCCGGCAGGCCGGTGCGCTCCAGGGCCTGCGCGACGTCGGCGACCACGTCGGAGTCCCAGATCTGCCGGGCGGCCAGGTTGACGCTCACGAAGGTCTCGGTCTCGGGGAACTCGGTGAGCCAGCGGCGCGCCTGGCGGCAGGACTCCTCCAGCACCCACTTGCCGAGCGGCACGATCGCCCCGGACTCCTCGGCGAGCGGGATGAAGCGGTCGGGGGAGAGCGTCCCGTAGCGGGGGTGGCGCCAGCGGACCAGCGCCTCGGCGCCGTGCACCGCGCCGTCCGCCAGGCCGACCAGCGGCTGGTACTCGATGGTGAACTCGCCGCGTTCCAGGGCCGGGCGCAGCGCGGTGGCGAGCAGCTGGCGGGTCAGCTGGTGGGCGCCCCGGTCGGGGTCGTGCAGGGTCCAGCGGGCCCGGCCGTCGGCCTTGGACCAGTAGAGGGTGGCGTCGGCGTCCTTGACCAGGTCGGTGGGCGTGGTCTCGTGCACGGAGCGTTCGACGACGCCGACGCTGGCGGTGACCACCAGCCGGTGGCCGGCCACGTCGAAGGGGCGTTCCAGGGCTTCGAGGATCCGGGCGGCCAGGTCGGTCAGCTGGTCGCTGCCCCGGCTGTCGGTGACCAGGACGGCGAACTCGTCACCGCCCATCCGCGCCACCAGCTGGGTGCCCCGGGCGGAGAAGCCGCGGCGCAGGCGGGTCGCGACGGCGATCAGCAGCTGGTCGCCGATGTGGTGGCCGAGCGTCTCGTTGATCGCGGCGAACCCGTCGAGGTCCAGGTAGCAGACACCGACCCGCGGCCCGTCCGGCCCGGTCCCGCCGGCCGCGGCCGGGGCGGTCCGTACGGTGCCCTTCGACCGGTCGGGGGTGAGACAGGCGGCGTCGAGGCGCTCGAAGAAGGACGTCCGGTTGGGCAGCCGGGTCAGCGGGTCGTGCAGGGCCTGGTACTCCAGGCGGTCACCGAGCCGGCGCTGCTCGGTGATGTCCTCGACCAGAGCCAGTGTGTAGAGGGGGCTGCCCGAGGCGTCCCGGATCAGGGAGATGGTCACCTTGCTCCAGACCGTCCGCCCCTCGCGGTGCTTGAGCTGCTTCTCCACCCGGAGCCGGTCGTGCTCGCCGTGGGCGAGGGCCGGGAACAGGCGGTGCGGCATCCCCTCGGGGTCGACGATCTCGTGGAGGTGGGTCCGTACCAGCTCGCCGACGGTGCGGCCGGTCAGGGCGGCGAAGGCGGGATTGACCTCGATGATCCGGTCCTCGGGGTCGATCAGGGCCATGCCGATGCCGGCGTCGCAGAAGGCGGCCCGCAGGCGCGACTCGCTGGCCCGCAGGGCGGCCAGCAGCCGGTCGGGCGCCTCGGTGTCCGGCCCGCCGTCGGCGCCGTTCCCGTTCGTTCCGCTTCCGTCCGCGCGGACACCGTCCGTCACGTGGTGGGCGCCGGCGGCGAGCGGGGTCGCGCAGGTGGGGCAGAGGAGGACGTCGCCGTCGCCGGGGGCCTCCCGGGGGTCGGCCAGGGCGGTGCCGCCGGCCGGGGCGCGGACGGTGGGCGGCGGCAGGCGGCGAGGCCGCGGTTCCTCGTGCCGCACGCCTGGGTGGTGTGCGTCGGCCCCCTCGTTCTGGCCCGGCACGGCATGCTCCCGTCCGCTGCTGACGCTTGACGCTGGTCCGGCCGGTCACCCGACTTCGGCGGCCGGCTCCGCACCCTGCCGGGCTGCCGGGGGTCGGGCTCCGGTGCGGAACGCTCGGGACGGAGCAGCCGGGATGGAAGCCCGCCCGAGGAACCGTGAGGAACAGGGCGCTGCGGCCGATCATAAGACGCGATGGCAACGCGCGGTGACCGCCGCCAGGGTGATTCGCCCGCTTTGGGGGTGAGTGCGGGGATACATGCGGACGCCCCCGGTGCACATCACATGATGTGCACCGGGGGCGCGTGCTCCGGAAGTGCGCCCCCGGGCTCCGTCGGCGCGCCGGACGCGCGCCCTGTGGAGCCCGGGAGGCGGGACGACCGGGAGGTCAGCCGGCCAGGTTCGCCGTCAGGGTGATGGTGGTGCCGGTCAGGGCCTGGCTCACCGGGCAGTTCGCCTTGGCGTCCTCGGCGGCCTTGACGAAGCCGGCCTCGTCCAGCCCGGGCACCTCACCGGTGACGGTGAGGTGGATGCCGGTGATGCCGGTGCCCGGCTGGAAGGTCACGTCGGCCTGGGTGTCGAGCTTGGTGGGCGGGGTGCCCGCGCCCGTGAGACCGTGCGAGAGGGCCATCGAGAAGCACGCGGAGTGCGCGGCCGCGATGAGCTCCTCCGGGCTGGTCTTGCCGTTCGGCGCCTCGGCGCGGGCCGGCCAGGAGACCGGGTACTCGCCGATGCCGGACGACGCGAAGGTCACCTGGCCCTTGCCGTCGACCAGGTTGCCTTCCCACGCGGTGCGGGCGGTGCGGGTGGTTGCCACGATCGGTACCTCCGTTACTGAGGAACTGCTGATTCGTCACGTCCGGTCATGCCGGGCACAGCCTATGTGCAGGTCGGGGGCGTGCCACAAGTAGCGCTCCGGCCCGCCGCGGCCGAAAGTGCCCCGCCGGCCCCGGTGACCGGCCGGCGCCCCGTCCGGGGCCGCCACGTCCTGACCGGGCCGCCCCGTCCGGCCCGGTCCGCGGCCGGTGCCCGCCCGGCGCGTGTGCCGTCCGCATCGTGGACGCAGGCGCCGGAGGGTGCGGGCCGGTACCCGGGGCCCTGTTAGATTGGCCCGGGCCCGGGCCCGGCCGCCGCACGGTCGGGCGCACCCCCGAGAGAGCCGCGGAGCCGCCCCGATGACGGACCACCCCACGACCCCCGACGCCGGACTGCCCGACGGGGTCGACGACGCCGTGCGGGCCGAGCTGACCAGCCTGCGCGAGAGCATCGACAACATCGACGCCGCGGTGGTCCACATGCTGGCCGAGCGCTTCAAGGCGACCCAGCGGGTCGGCCGGCTCAAGGCCGGGCACAAGCTGCCGCCGGCCGATCCGGCCCGCGAGCGGGCCCAGATCAAGCGCCTGCGGGAACTGGCCGCGGGCGCGCACCTGGACCCGGTGTTCGCGGAGAAGTTCCTCACCTTCATCATCGCCGAGGTGATCCGCCACCACGAGGCCATCGCGAGCGATGCCGTGACCGGCGGGGACGCCTCCGCCTGACCCGCCCGGCGGTCCGCCCGGTCCGGTCGCGGACCGCCCGGGAGGCGCCACGGGGCCGGAGGGATGTCTGGCATGGGTAAACGTGCGATTTCGCCTGGATCCCCGGTTGGCGTAGCGTGCAGGTTCCCCCGCAGCCGGAGAGTGGAGCAGCGACGATGGCGGTGAACCTGCCCGACACGCACGGCGGCGACGCCGAGGCCGGCCCGGTCGTTCCCGCCGCCCCGGCCGGGGGACGCGCCGAGGCGCGACGGGCCCGCCGGGCCGCGGAGGGACGCAGGTCCGCCGGGGGGCGCAGGCCCGCCGAGGGGGGCCGGAGCAGTGCCCCGAAGGGCCGGCGTTCCGGGCGCCGGCCGCGCCCGTGGTGGATCGAGATCCCGGCGATGGCGGCGGTCGGCCTGGTGGTCGCGCTGTTGATCAAGACCTGTCTGTTCCAGGTGTTCACCATCCCCTCCGGCTCGATGGAGAACACCCTGAGGGTCGGCGACCGGGTCGGTGTGAACAAGCTCGCCCCGCTGACCGGCTGGGAACCGGAACGGGGGCAGCCGGTGGTGTTCAAGGACCCGGGGAACTGGCTGCCGCCGCAGCCGGCCGACGGGAACCCCGTCACCTCGGCGCTGGGCTCGGCGCTCTCCTTCGTCGGCCTGGTGCCGCCGAAGGACGACAACTACCTGGTCAAGCGGGTCATCGCGACCGGCGGGCAGACCGTGCAGTGCGCGGGCACCACGCTGACCGTCGACGGTGCCGCGGTCGACGAGCCGTACCTGCACCCCGGGGACGACTCCTGCGCCGGGCTGGACTTCGGTCCGGTGACGGTGCCGAAGGGTTACGTCTGGGTCGAGGGCGACCACCGCAGCGACTCCGCGGACTCGCGGTACCACCAGCGCGGCCCCGGTGGCGGAGCCGTGCCGGTGGAGAACGTGGTCGGCCCGGTGTCGGCCGTGGTGTGGCCGCTCGGTCACCTCGACTGGTTCGGCTGGGTCGGCCGCTGATCCCGGCCCCGTTCCGCTGCCCGTTCCGGCTCCGGCCGGTGCCCCTCGTCCTGCCGCAGGCCGTGGCTCCGGGCCCGGGCGGCCTCCCGGGCCGCCCGTTCGCCGAGCGCCGTCGCCCCGGCCCTCACCGGTCCCGCGGCCACCGGTCCCGACGTCACCGTTCCGGCCGTCGGCCCGGGTGAGGCGGCCCCGGCGGCCCCGGTGGCCCCGGCGGTCTCCGGGGCGGGCTTGCTCGCCTGGGCGGCGAACGCCCCGGCCAGGACCAGCAGACCGCCGGCCACCTGCGGCAGGCCGAGGTGCTCGCCCAGCAGCACCCAGGCCAGCACGGTGGCCACGACGGCCTCCAGGTTGGCGACCACCCCGGCGATCGGCGGCGACAGGTGCTGCACCGCGACGACGCCGGTCAGATACGCGAGCACGGTCGCGACCAGCACCATCCAGGCGGCCGGGAGCAGTGCGGGCAGGGTGTGCCCGTTCATCACGACGTCCCCGCCGAGCCGGCCCCAGTCGGCCTCCCAGGGGCGGGTCAGGGCGGTGAGCACGACCGAGCCGATCAGCAGGCCGTACGCGCTGACGGCGATCGGGTCGACCGGGTGCTCGCCCCGCCTCCCGGCGTCGGCGAGGACGAAGTAACCGACCTGGCAGCAGGCGGCTCCGAGGGCGAACAGCACGCCGAGTGCGTCGAAGCCCAGCCCGTTCCAGGCCTCGACCACGCAGGCGAGTCCGGCGACCGCGACACCCGCGCCGACCGCCGCGCCCCGGCTGATCGGCCGGCGCTGGACGAACCGCACGTAGCCGATCAGCAGCGGCGGGCCGAGGTACTCGATCAGCAGGGCGACGCCGACCGGGATCCGCGAGATCGCCGCGAAGTAGCAGGCCTGGACGCCGGCCACGGCGAGCAGGCCGAAGCCGGTCAGCAGACCGGGCCGGCGCAGGACGGCCCCGCGGTGGCGGTAGGCCAGCGGCAGCAGCACGACGGCGGCGCCGGTCACCCGGAGCCAGACCACGTGCAGGGGGGAGAGCCCGGCCTCGATCAGCGGTTTGGCCGCGGTGCCGGAGCCGCCGAAGGCGAACGCGGAGACGAGGGCGAGGGTGAGGCCGAGGGTCCGGCCGGGGGAGTGGCCGAGCAGGGGGTTCGAGCGGTGCACCGACGAATTGTGACAGTCGTACCGGCGATTCGGTAAGGGGTCATTCCGTCATTCGGTCCTGCCCGGTCCTGCCGGCCCGTCCGGTCCGGCGGTCCGTCCGCCCGCGTGCTTCCCCGCTAGCGGGCGCCCACCGCGGCACCGGTGCCCGCCCCGGCCCCGGTGTCCGTTCCGCCGCCGCCCGTGCCCGTGCCCGTACCGCCGGTTCCGCCGGTCGGCTGCGGCGGCGTGGTCGGGCCGGTCGACGGTGTCGCGGTCGGCGCCGGTGTCCTGGTCGGCCTGGGCGGCTGCGGTGTCGCCGGCTGGGTCGGCTGGGTGGTCGCCCCGCCGGACCCGCTGCCGCCGCCGGTGTCCGAGCCCGTGCCGCCGGTTCCGCCGGTCGGCTGCGCCGGTGCGGTCGGGCCGGTCGACGGGGCGGAGGTCGGTTCCCGGCCCGCGTCGCCGGACCCGCCCTGGCCGGCCGGCGAGGACGGTCCGCCGGACGGCGTCGCCGGCCCGTCGGGGGTGCTCGACGGAGCGCCCGGAGGCGTGGACGGGGAGCCGGTGCCCGAGGAGCCCGGGCCGCTGCGCGCGGAGTCGTCCGCGCCCGCGGGCGCGGCGAAGTCGGCGACCGCCTGGCCCTTCAGCGCGGCCTTCATGTAGCTGGTCCAGATCTGCGCGGGGTACTGGCCGCCCGCGGCGCCGTCGATCCCGCCGGTGCCGCTCAGGCTGACCTGTGCACCGGTGCCCGGGTCCTGGCCGAACAGCGCGACCGAGGTGACCAGCTCCGGGGTGTACCCGACGAACCAGACCGACTTCTGGTCGTCGGTCGTACCGGTCTTGCCCGCCGCCGGCCGGCCCAGCGCCTTGGCGCGCCACCCGGTGCCGCCCTGGTCGCTCACCACGCCCTGGAGCATCGAGGTGACCTCGCGCGCGGTCTGCTCGCTGATCGCCTGGGTGGTCCGGTGCGCCGGCAGCTCGACCGGCGTGCCCTCGTGGTCCACGGCCTGCACCAGCCACGGGGTGATCTGCCGGCCGTCGTTGTCCAGCGTGGCGTACACGCCGGCCAGGTCCAGCACGCTCGGGGTGGCGGTGCCCAGCGGGATCGACGGCACCGGGTCGAGCCCCGGGGTGTTGCCGGGCAGGCCGAGCGCGATCGCGGTGTCCCGCAGCCTGGTCAGCCCGGTGTCCTGGGCGAGCTGGGCGAAGGCGGAGTTCACCGACCAGTCGGTGGCCTGCTGCAGGGTGATCTGGCCGTAGCTCTTGTCGCCCTCGTTCGGCGGCGCGTACGGGACGCCCTTCGCGCCGCGGACCTTGCGGCCGCTGGTGCCGTCGTAGACGGTGCGCGGGGTGATGGTCTGGCCGGACTGCGTCCTGGCGTCGTTCTCCAGCGCCGCGGCCAGCGCGATCGCCTTGAACGTCGAGCCCGCCTGGTAGTCCCGCCGGGTCGCGTTGTCGACGTAGTGCCTGGTGTAGTCGACCCCGCCGTACAGGGCGACCACGGCGCCGGTCTTCGGGTCCACCGAGACGGCACCGGGCTGGACGGCGGCGTCCTTCTTCCGCTTGTCCGGGTTGAGGGTGTCGTGCAGCTGGGCCTGGACGGCGTCCTGCAGGGCCTGCTGGCGGTTCGGGTCGATGGACAGCTTGATCGTGTAGCCGCCCTTGGCCAGCTCCGACTCGCCGATGATCCGGTTGGTGGTGAGGTACTCGGTCGCGGCGTTGACCAGGTAGCCGGCCTGGCCGGAGAGCCCGAGCTGCGCCTGCGGGCCCCTGACCTCGGGGAAGACGGTGGCGGTCCGCTCCTCGGCGCCGAGCCAGCCCTCCTTCACCATGCCGTCCAGCACGTAGTTCCAGCGGTTGACCGCGTTCTGCTTGCCCGCCGGGGTGGCGGTGGCGACGTCGTACGCGCTCGGGGCGTTCAGCAGCGTGGCCAGGTAGGCGCCCTGCGCGGCGTCGAGCTCGGAGGCGTCGACGCCGAAGTACTGCTGGGCGGCGGCCTGGATGCCGTACGCGCCGCGCCCGTAGTACGAGGTGTTGAGGTAGCTGGAGAGGATCTCCTCCTTGCTCTCGGTGGCGTCCACCTTGATCGCTATGAAGAGTTCCTTCACCTTGCGGGTGATCGACTGCTGCTGGCTCAGGTAGGTGTTCTTCACGTACTGCTGGGTGATCGTGGAGCCGCCCTGGGTGCCCTCGCCCTTGGCGGTGTTCAGGGCCGCGCGGACCAGGCCGGACACGTTGACGGCGCCCTCGTCGTAGAAGTTGCGGTCCTCGGCGGCCAGCGTGGCGTGCTGCGCGGCGGGGGAGACCTTGTCCAGCCCGACGTTCTGCCGGTTGGTCTCGCCGGTCCGGGCGATCACCGAGCCGTCCTGGTAGAGCCAGGTGTTGCTCTGGGCGGTCGCGGCGGCGTGCGCGTCCGGCACCTTCACCAGGGCGATGCCGAGGGCGAACAGGCCGACCCCGAGCAGCAGTGCGGCCCCGAAGCCGGCGAGCGTCATCCGCCAGGTGGGGATCAGCCGGCGCCAGCCGGTGCGCCGGGGTCTGCGGGCCTTCGGTTTCCTGGTGCGCGGCGCGCCGCTCAGGGCGTTACGGGACAAAGCGGCGGCCTTTCCTGCGGGCGGGCGGCTGGGCGGGCGCGGCGGCGGGCGTACGGACCGTGCCGGCTCGCGCAGACGGGATCGTCGGCGATCGGGGACCTTTGTCCCAATTCCGGTTTACAGCCCAGAACGCGCCGAACGTGCCGGTTGGCTCCACCGCAACGGGAAGCGAGACCGACATCACACACAAATCGGACGTCGAAGGGCAGCGAAAAGCCGGAGAGCCCCTCGTGTGAACGAGAGGCTCCCCGGTGTCGGTGCGCCGCCAGGGACTCGAACCCCGGACCCGCTGATTAAGAGTCAGCTGCTCTAACCAACTGAGCTAGCGGCGCCTGCTGACGGGGAAAACAATACACGCTCCGGCGAGGTGCCTCGAACCGTCCGCGGGTCCACCGGCTCCGGGCTGTCCGTTTCCTGGCGGTTGGGGTGGAGTTTTCCGCCGGTTAGGGTGGAAACGTGCCCGGCTCCCACTCCGGTCGCCGGATCGCTCGGCGCACCTCCGCCCGCGCCCTCCCCGGGGCCGTCGCCGCGCTGCTGCTGCTCAGCGCGGTGGCGTACACCGCGTGGGTGCTGGAAGTGGTGCTCAGCACCGGCCTCGACCCGGTTCAGGCGTACATCAGCGAGCTCGCCGCCGAGGACCAGCCGCTCGGCGGCCTCTTCCGGGCCACCGACCTGGTCGCCGGACTCGCGGTGCTGGCCGCGGCCCTCCTGGCCCTGGCCGTCTTCCACGGCCCGGCCCGGACGGCCCTTCCCGGTGACGCGGAGCGAGCGGGACGCCGACGGCCCTGGGCGGCGGTCGGCTGGGCCGCCCTCGCGCTGTTCGGGGCGGCCACCGCCGCCGACTCCCGGCTGCCGCTCAGCTGCGCGCCCACCAGCGACGAGATGTGCGCCGCCCGGGAGACCGCCGGTCTCGTCCCCGCCACCCACACCGCGCACGCGGTGACCAGCAGTCTGGCCGTGCTCGGCGCGCTCGGCGGGCTGACCGCGCTCACCGTCGCCGCCCGCCGCTACGACCGGTGGCCGCCGGTGCGCCGCTACGGGCCGTGGCTGCTGGGCGCCGAACTGCTCGCCACCGGCTGGAGCCTGGGCGCGATCGCCGCCTTCGAGGCGGGCCGCGGCACCTGGGCGCTGGGCGCCGGCCAGCGGCTGCAGGTCCTGCTCGTGGCCCTCTGGCTGGCCCTGCTCGCGGCCGCCCTGCGCCCCGGCGCCGCCGCCGGTGGCACCGGCGGGGCGTCGCAGGCCGACGGCGCCCGCCCCTCCCGCTCCCGGGCCGGCCGACGGGAGCCGGCATGAGCGAGGCGGTCTTCCTGCGGATCGACGGCACGCCCCTGCACGTCCGGGTCGAGGGGAGCGGCCCGGTCTGCCTGCTCAGCGGCGGGCTCGGCAGCAGCTGGTTCGACTGGGACCTCGTCGTCCCGTTCCTCGCCCCGTACCGCACCGTGGTCCGCTTCGACCGGCCCGGCTACGGCCTGAGCGCGTCCGAGCCCGCCGGGCACCCGAGGCCGACCGCGGCCGGCGAGGCCCACCGGATCCGGTCCGTCCTGGACGCGCTGGCCCTGCCCGGGCCGTGCACGGTGGCCGGGCACTCGCTGGCCGGCTTCCACGCCGAGGCCTTCGCCCGGCTGCACCCGGAGCGGACGGCCGGGCTGGTGCTGCTGGACGGCAGCGTCGAGCCCGACCCCCGCCCGCTCCCCGCCCCCGGCCTGCGCGACCTCGCGGCGCGCGCCGCCGCCGGCGCGGCCACCGCCGCCGCCGTCCCCTACCTGCTCGGGCCCGCCGTGCGCGGGCTGGTCGCCCGGGCCACCACGGTCCGGCGCGAGGACCTCGCGCCCGCGCCGCTGGTCCGCCGCTGCTACCGCACCGGCCGGTCCCTGCGGGCACTGCTCAGGGAGAACACCCACTACCCGGACATGGCCGCCGAGCTGGCCGGACTGCGCCGCACCGCCCCGCTGCCGGCGGACCTGCCGGTCACCGTGCTCGCGGCCGACGACGGCCTGCGCGGACGCCGGACCGAGCGGTGGCTGGCCGCCCAGCGCGAGCTCGCCGCGCTGCTCGGCGCCGAGTACCGCAGTACGGCCCCGGCCGGGCACCTGCTGATGTTCGACCGCCCGGACGCGGTGGCCTCCGCGGTCCTGGACACGGCCCGCTGACGGGCGGCGCGGGCGGCCCCGGGTGCCGTCCGTCGTGCGCCGGGGAAACGCCGAAGGCCCCCTCGCTGTGGCGAGGGGGCCTTCGACCGTCGGTGCGCCGCCAGGGACTCGAACCCCGGACCCGCTGATTAAGAGTCAGCTGCTCTAACCAACTGAGCTAGCGGCGCCTGCTGACCTGGAAGACATTACACGCAGTCGGACCGATCCGCCGAATCGCCACCGTCCGGTCACCCGGAGTGACGGCGGCCGGTGTCCCGGCGGGTGGTGTCCCCGTCACACCTCCGGGAAGTGGCAGGCCGCCTGGTGGTCCTCGCCCGCGGCTCCGGCCAGTGGCGGCGGCTGCGTCTCGCAGCGTCCGCGCGCCGCCGGGCCGAGTCCCGCGTGCACGGGGCAGCGGGTCCGGAACGGGCAGCCGGTGTGCCGGACGGTCGGCGAGGGCGGGTCGCCGGGCAGCAGGATCCGGGTGCGGGTGCGTTCGGCCGCCGGGTCCGGCAGCGGGACGGCGGAGAGCAGTGCCCGGGTGTAGGGGTGCCGGGGCCGGCCGAAGACGGCGGAGACCTCGCCCTGCTCGACGGTCCGCCCCAGGTACATCACGCTCACCCGGTCGGCGAGGTGGCGGACCACCGAGAGGTCGTGCGAGACGAAGAGGTAGGAGAGTCCCAGCTCCGCCTTGAGCGACTGGAGCAGGTTGAGCACCCCGGCCTGGATCGAGACGTCCAGCGCGGAGACCGGCTCGTCGAGCACCAGCAGCCCGGGACGGACGGCCAGGGCGCGGGCGATCGAGATCCGCTGCCGCTGCCCGCCGGAGAACTGGTGCGGGTAGCGGGCGGCGTGCGCCGGGTCGAGTCCCACCTGCCGGAGCAGCTCGGGCACCCGGCCGGCGATCTCCTCCTTCGGGGCCCGCTGGGCGCGCAGCGGTTCGGCGACGATGTCACCGACCGGCATCCTCGGGTCGAGGCTCGCCATCGGGTCCTGGAAGACGATCTGCAGACGGGCCCGCATCCGGTGGGCCTCGGCGCGGGAGAGCCCGGCGGTGTCGCGGCCGAGCAGCTCGATCCGGCCCGACTCGGGGGCGGTGAGGCTCAGCAGTTCGAACAGGGTGGTGGACTTGCCGGAGCCCGACTCGCCGACCAGGCCCAGGGTCTCGCCCTCCCGGATCGACAGCTCGACGCCGTCCACCGCGTGCACCGAGCCGACCCGGCGTTTGACGACGGTGCCCTTCAGTACCGGGAAGGTCCTGGTGAGCCCGGAGACCTCCAGCACCGGGGCCCGCTCCGCCCGGGGGACCGCAGCGGCGGCGCCCGTCGCCGGGATCGCCGGGACGGGGTACACCTCTGCGGGCGAGGGCCTGCGCTCGGCCAGTTCGCCGGCCCGGACACAGGCGGCCGCGTGGCCGCCGTCACCGGTCAGCGGCGGTTCCACGGCGCGGCAGCGGTCCTCGGCCAGCGGGCAGCGGGCGGCGAACGGGCAGCCGGCGGGCAGTCCGGCCATCGGTGCGGGCGTGCCGGGGATCGGCACCAGCGGTCCGCGCCGCCCGTCCAGCCGGGGGACGGCGCCGATCAGACCGAGCGTGTACGGGTGGCGCGGGGCGGCGAACAGTTCGTCGACGCCGGCCGTCTCGACGACCCGGCCCGCGTACATCACGGCGACCCGGTCGGCCATGCCGGCGATCACCCCGAGGTCGTGGCTGACCAGGACGAGCGCGGCGCCGGTCTCGCGGCGGGCGGTGCGCAGCACGTCGAGCACCTGGGCCTGGATGGTGACGTCCAGGGCGGTGGTGGGCTCGTCGGCGAGCAGCACGTCGGGGTCGTTGGCGACGGCCATGGCGATCATGGCGCGCTGGCGCATGCCGCCGGAGAACTCGTGGGGGAAGCTGTCGAGGGCGCGTCCGGGGGCGGGGATGCCGACCAGGTCGAGCAGTTCGGCGGCGCGCCGGCGGGCGGCCGACCGGTCGAGGCCGGCGCGGTGGACGCGCAGCGCCTCGACGAGCTGGACGCCGATCCGGTGAACGGGGGTGAAGGCGGACAGCGGGTCCTGGAAGACCATGGCGATCCGGCGGCCGCGGACGGCGGCCAGCTCGCGGCCGGGCAGGCCGAGCAGCTCGCGGCCGTCCAGCCGGACCGAGCCGCGGACCCGGGCGGTGCCGGGGAGCAGGCCGAGGACGGCCAGCGCGGTGACGGACTTGCCGGAGCCGGACTCGCCGACGATGCCGAGGGTCTCGCCGCGCCGCAGGGTGAGGTCGACGCCGCGCACGGCGGGCACGGGGGCCGAGCCCCGGGGGCCGGTGAAGTCCACCCGCAGGTCGCCGACCTGGAGCAGCGGGGTGCCGGGGGCGGTGGTCGCGGTCGCGCTCACGTGCGCGGGTCTCCCTTCCGGACGCGGGTACGGCGCCGTGGTGACCGCGCGTCCCCGGCGGTGGGGTCCAGGGCGTCCCGCAGCCCGTCGCCGATGAGGTTGACGGCGAGGACGAAGAGCACCAGCAGTCCGGCGGCGAAGTAGAACAGCCAGGGGAAGACCGGTGCCTCGCCGGTTCCGGCGGCGAGCAGGGTGCCGAGCGAGACGTCCGGCGCCCGGACGCCGAAGCCGAAGTAGGAGAGCGCGGTCTCGCTCATCACGGCCCCGCCGACCGCGATGGTGGCGTCGATGATGAGGAAGGAGGCGACGTTCGGCAGCACGTGCCGGGTGATGATCCGCAGCGGGTGGACGCCCATGAACCGCGCGGCGCGGACGAACTCCCGCTCGCGCAGCGAGACGGTCATCGAGCGGACCACCCGGGCGGTGATCATCCAGTTGAAGAGGGCGAGCAGCAGGACGAAGGCGAGCCAGCCGGCGCCCTTGAGCCGGGGCGAGACGATGGTGATGACCAGGAAGCCGGGGAAGACCAGCATGAGGTCCACCAGGAACATCAGCAGCCGGTCGGTCCAGCCGCCGAAGTACCCGGCGCAGGCGCCGACCAGGGACGCCAGCACGGTCGAGAACAGGGCCACCAGGAGGCCGATGACCAGCGACTTCTGCAGGCCCCGGACGGTCTGCGCGAAGACGTCCTGGCCGAGCCCGTTGGTGCCGAACCAGTGCGTGCCGGAGGGCGGACGGCGCAGCGCGCCGTAGTCGGGGGTGGCGTAGTCCCAGGGGGTCAGGTACCCGCCGCCGAAGGCGAGCAGGAACAGCAGCAGGACGACGACGGCCCCGGCGACCGCGCCGCGGGAGGCCAGCAGGCGGGTCAGGACGAGCCGTCCCCGGCCGGTGGCCCCGGGTGCGGTGGGGGCGGACCCGGTGGGTCCGGTGGGTCCGGTGATCACGGCGGTCACGGGGTTCCTCCTCGGGTCAGGACCGCACGCGCGGGTCGAGCGCGGCGTGCAGGGTGTCGGCGAGGAACCCGGAGGCGAGCACCACGACGGCCGCGAACAGGTTGACCGCGACCACCGCGTTGACGTCCTGCTCGTTGACGGACTGGATGAACCACTCGCCCATGCCGTGCCAGCCGAAGATGGTCTCGGTGAAGGCGGCGCCGGTGAAGATGCCGAGGAAGCTGTAGGCGAACATCGTCGACATCGGGACGACCGCGGTCCGCAGCCCGTGCCGGACCAGGGCGCGGCCCCGGGTGAGGCCCTTGGCCTCCGCGGTGCGCAGGTAGTCGGAGCCGAGCACGTCGAGCATGGTGCCGCGCTGGTACCGGCTGTAGGTGGCGAGGCCGCCGAGTGCCAGCGAGAGGGTGGGCAGCAGCAGGTGCAGGGCCCAGTCGGCGAGGTGGGCGCCGGGGCCGCCGGTGAGGCCGGGGGTCTCGTACCCGGTGAAGGGGACGACCTCGTGGCCGACGGCGTCCTTGGCGGCGATGGCGCCGTTCTTGAGGAACAGCGCGACCAGGAAGACCGGGGTGGAGAGCAGGACGAAGGAGATGACGGTGAGCAGCCGGTCGGAGAGCCGGTACTGGCGCACCGCGCTCCAGGCCCCGGCGGCGACGCCGAGCACCATGCCGAGCAGGCTGCCGATCAGCAGCAGCCGCAGCGAGACCCCGACCCGTCGGCGGAAGTCGTCGGCCACCGGGGTGTCGTGGATGGTGCGGCCGAGGTCACCGTGCAGCAGGCCGCCGGCCCAGCGGCCGAACCGCCGGACGACCGGGGTGCGGTCGTTCAGGTTGAGGTCGGTGAGCTGGCGCTCGACCGAGGCGGCGGACGGGCGCGGCACCTTGGCCTCGAAGTAGGCGCGGGGCTGCAGGGCGGCGCCGGCCAGCGCGTAGGAGAGGAAGACGGCGGCGACCAGCAGGACGGCGTAGTAGGCGAGCCGCTTGGTCAGGTGGCGGAGCATCAGCGGCCGCCGGGGGTGCGGGCGGGACCGACGCGTCTGGTGGGCATCGGAGGGAGGCCTTCGGGTCGGGGGTGCGGGTTTCGGGCGGCGGCGTGCCGGGCGGGGAGCGGGACGCGGCGCAGCGGCACGGAGCGGAAGCCGCCCCGGTCGGGCCCGGGCCCGACCGGGTCAGAGTGTGGCACCGGTGCACGGCAGCCGTGTTGCGCTCGTGTTGCGCCCCGTTTCGTTCGGATCAGGTGTCAACTCCGCCCCCTGGCACACTCTCTGACCGCCTGTTAGCTTCGGTCCCCGGTACCGACTTGGCTGCCCACGATCAAGGCCCGCCACACCTCGCGACGCTCTTCTCCCCTCACCCGCCGGACATCCCGGGAGGACCCTCATGCACGCTTCCAGCACGCCCGCGGGCCGGTTCGGCCGCGCCGCCGCCCTCGCCCTCGCCGTCGCGCTGACGGCCGCCGCGTGCAGTTCGGGCGGCGGCGGCTCGGCGGACACGGCGGTGCGGACCGGGGCACCGGGTCCGGGTTCCATCGACATCAACGCCCAGCCGCCGGACCGGGTCCGCGACGGCGGGGAGGTCAGGCTGCCGCTCTACCAGTGGATCACCCAGTGGAACCCCTTCCAGGTGGACGGCCGGTACGGGGACGCGGTCGAGATCATGCGCACGGTGGAGCCGAGCCTCTTCAGCACCGACGAGGCCGGCGTCTTCAAGCCCTCCGCCGACTACCTGCTGGACGCCCGGGTCACCTCCACCTCGCCGCAGGTGATCACCTACCGGCTCAACCCGAAGGCCAGGTGGTCGGACGGCAAGCCGCTGAGCCACCTCGACTTCAAGGCCGACTGGGAGGCCACCAACGGCCGGAAGGACGGCTACAACATCGCCGACTCGGCCGGCTACGAGCTGATCTCCGCCGTCGAGCAGGGCGCCGACCCGTCCGAGGTCCGGGTGACCTTCTCCGAGCCCTACGCGGACTGGCAGAACCTGTTCCGCCCGCTGATCCCGGCCGCCGGGATCGCCACCGGGGACGACTTCAACAAGGGCTGGGTGGAGAAGGTCCCGATCACCGCCGGGCCGCTGAAGTTCGGCACCCTCGACAAGACGGCGCAGACCATCACCCTCGTCCCGGACCCGAACTGGTGGGGCGCCAAGCCCAAGCTGGAGCGGCTCACCTTCCGGGTGATGTCCCAGTCGGCGACCACCCAGGCCTTCCTCAACAACGAGATCGACTACGCCACGGCGGGCACCGCCACCGCGTACGGGCAGCTCAAGGACGCCAAGGACACCGTGATCCGGTCCGCCAGTCCGTGGGACGAGGTGCACATCTCGTTCGGCGGCGGCGGCCCGCTCGCGGACGTGGACGTCCGCCGGGCGCTCGGCCGGGCGCTGGACCGCGACGCGCTCATCAGGATCGCCAACAACGGCGTGCCGGTGGAGTTCAAGCCGCTCGGCAACCACATCTTCATGCCCAACCAGACCGGCTACCGGGACAACTCCGGCGACTGGGCGAAGTTCGACCTCGCGGCGGCGAAGAAGCTGCTGGACGGGGCGGGCTGGAAGGAGGACGGCGCCGGGCGGCCGCGCACCAGGGCCGGCCAGGCGCTGACCCTGCACTGGGTGCTCAACGAGTCCGCCGCCCAGGCGCAGGTCGACCTCGCCACCGCCGCCCAGGCGATGTGGCTGGCGGCCGGGGTCAAGGTGGAGATCGACAAGGTCGCGGCCAACGACTTCTTCACCAAGTACGTCAACCCCGGCAAGTGGGACATCGCGAGCTGGCGCAACACCGACTCGTTCCCGCTCTCCAGCAGTCTGACCAACTTCCGTCTGCCGCAGGGCGACAACGTCTTCGGCAACTACTCCAAGCTGGGCAGCGAGGAGATCGACGGCCTGCTGAAGAAGGCGGCCGGCACCATCGACCCGGTGGAGGCCGCGAAGCTCTACAACCAGGCGGACGCCAGGATCTGGGAGCTCGGCCACACCTACGAGCTGTACCAGCGGCCGACCGTGGTGGCCGCCCGCAAGGGACTCGCCAACTACGGTGCCCCCGGTCTGGCGAGCGTGGACTACGCGAGGATCGGCTGGGAGAAGTAGCCGGGGGGACGGCTCCCGGCACCGGGACCGGCCCGGGACGCCGGAACCGACCGCGACAGCGGCCCCGACACCGACACCGCCCCTGACACCGGCACCGACCCGAGCGCCGGAGCTGCCGCGGGGCGGGCGCTGGCGAGCAGCGCGGTGATCACGAGGCGGGTGGTGCGGACACGGGGGGACCGGCAGTGCCGCCCCCGCTGTCCCGCCACCCGCCTTGACCTTCCGCGTTGCCCGCAGGCCACCCGTGCCGGGGGACCCGTCCCCGGGCCCCGTCCGCTCCGAACCGGGGACGAATCTAGCGGGCGGTCCGGGTGCGCGCGCCCCACGGCGCGGGCGCGCCCGGAAACCCGCCGCGCTGTCACCCGGTTCGCGCACCGGGGCGTCAACTCTCGCTGACGACAGGGCATATCGGTCTTTCCTTCGCATTCCGCCCGTCCGGAGCGGGGTTCGCCCCGCATTTCCCTCCGGCCCGGCCCCCGGTTCCCGCCCCGGTCCGGGAGGGGGCCGACGGCCGCGCCGGAGCACGCGCCGGTGCGTGCACGGCGCCCGGCACGCTGCCAGGATGCGGCGGGTACAGCCCGCCTGTCCGCAGCCCGGAGGCCCGCCGATGAGCAGCGATTCCGCCGCAGCGCCCCGCCCGCACCGCAGCGCGCCGCACCACGCCGATCCGCGTCCGGTGCGCCCGATGGTCCCGCGCAGCCGGGACGAGCCGCACCGGGTCGCCACCCCGCTGGAACTCTTCTTCGACCTCTGCTTCGTCGTCGCCGTCGGCCAGGCCGGCCGGGAGCTCGCCCACGACCTCGCCGGCGGCCACTGGGGCGACGGGCTCGGCGGCTACTTCCTCGCCTTCTTCGCCATCTGGTGGGCCTGGATGAACTTCACCTGGTTCGCCTCCGCCTACGACTGCGACGACGTGCCGTATCGGATCACCACCCTGGTCCAGATCGCCGGGGTGCTGGTCCTCGCGGCCGGCGTGCCGAGGCTCTTCGCCGACCAGGACATCGTGCTGGCGGTGGTCGGGTACATGGTGATGCGGCTGGCCATGGTCACCCAGTGGCTGCGCGCGGCCGCCGCGGAGGAGGGCCCGGCGCGCGGGGTGGCGCTGCGCTACGCGGCGGGGATCACGCTCTGCCAGATCGGCTGGGGCGTCGTGCTGGTCCTGCCGCAGGACGTCCGGACGGTGGTGATCCCGCTCGGCGTGCTGGCCGAGCTGGCCGTGCCGGTGGTCGCCGAACTGCGGATGCGGACCGCCTGGCACCCGCACCACATCGCCGAGCGGTACGGCCTGTTCACGCTGATCGTGCTCGGCGAGACGGTGGCGGCGGCGACCGTGGCGGTGCAGTCCGCGGTGGACGGGCACGAGGGGCTGGGGCGGCTGCTGCCGGTCGCGGCCGGCGGTCTGCTGATCTGCTTCTCGGCCTGGTGGATCTACTTCGCCCGGCCGGTCCACGAGCACCTGCGTTCCAGCCGGCAGGCCTTCCTCTGGGGGTACGGCCACTACCTGGTGTTCGCCTCGGCGGCGGCGATCGGCTCCGGACTGGAGGTGGCGGTGGAGTCGGCCGTCCACGAGGCGCACGTCTCCGGGACGGCCGCCACCGCGACGGTGACCGTTCCGACCGCCGTCTACCTGCTCACCGTCTGGCTGCTGCACGCCCGGCACGGCAAGACCGGCGCGGGTCAGGCGGTGCTGCCGGTGGCCTCGGCCGCGGTGCTCGCCTGCACCGCGGCGGGCGGCTCCGGGGTCCTCGCGGCGGGCCTGGTGTCGGCCGTCACCGTGGCGGTCGGAGTGCTGCTGCACGCGCGGGAGCGCTGAGCGAGCACGGGCGGGCGGGCCGCTGGCGGGCGCTGGTGCGCGTGTTCGGGGGCGGGCTCCTCCGGGGGGGCCGGGTTCCGCGGTGGGCGCTGCCGCGGCTGCCCGTCGCGGGGGTGCCCACCGGCCGGCGCCCCCGGCGGGGCCGCCGCGTCCGGCACGTCCGTCCGGCCGGGTCCGTCCGGCCCGTCGGGTCCGGGGCCCGGCGGCCCCAGCAGGCCGCGGAACGTCTCGTCGTGCCCGGCCAGCCACGCCCGGTACACCGGGCTGGCCTGGGCGAGCTCCAGGTAGGCCGCCCGCAGCTCCTCGTACAGCGCCTCGCGGGCCCCCGCGCCGAGCGCGCGCGGCCGCCAGACCAGCAGCAGCCGTACGGCCAGCGGATCGCCGTGCAGCCGGCGCACCACGGTGCCCGGCCCCGGCAGCGAGGTCGGCTGGCAGGGGCGGACCGCCTCGCCGGAGGCGACCAGCTCGGCGGCGGTGGCGTTGTCCCGGACCTGGACCACCCGCGGGTTGAGCCCGGCGGCCCGGAACACCCGGCGCATCGCCGCGTACTCGTGGTCGGCGGTCGGGTCCACCATCCAGGTGTCGTCGGCGAGTTCGGCCAGCCGGACGGCCGGGCGGGCGGCGGCCGGGTGGCCGGCCGCGAGGGCGACGAACTGCGGCTCGCGGGCGAGCAGCACCCGGTGCTCGGCGTCCGGCGGCAGCCGCAGCGGGAAGCCCTCGCTCTCGTGCACGAAGGTGACGTCCAGCTGGTCGGCGGCGACCATCCGGAGCAGGGCGTTGGCCGAGATGTCGATCTGGATCGTGGTGTCGGTCTCCGGCAGCCTGTCGTGCACCCGGCGCAGCCAGGCGGCCACCGCCCGGCTGCCGACGCTGCCGATCCGCAGCCGCCGGGCCCGTTCGCCGCCGGCCGCCTCCCGGGCCTCCTGGCGGGCGGCGGCGACCAGGGCGGCCATCTCGGCGATCACCGGCCTGGCCCGGGACAGCACGGAGTGGCCGAGCGCGGTGGGCCGGCTGCCGGTCTGCTCCCGGGTGAACAGCGTTCCGCCGACGGCCCGTTCGATGCGGTGCAGCTGGGTGGTGAGCGACGGCTGGGTCATCCCGAGCTGCAGCGCCGCCTTGCGGAGGCTTCCGGTGTCGGCGATCGCGCACAGCACCCGCAGGTGTCTCACGTCGAGCTCCACACCGGGGAGCGTAACGGTCGAAACGGGCTTACACCAGGGACATGACAGGTCGTTGAGCCGGAGGTTCCGCCGGGCGCGGTGATTGGCCCGGGCTATCGCCGGTTGACATCATCCGCCGGGCCGCCGGCCTAACCGAAGCTCTGTGGGCAGCACAGCATTCATCCGATGCCCGCGGTCCGGCCCCCACCGTCCGCGGCGCACTCGCGAATCGGAGCCCCCACATGCACCGTGTCCCGCGCCCGTCCCCCGTCGCCCCCGGAACGGCCCCGGCAGCCGGAGAGGCCGCCCGGCCCGCCGCCCTGCCCGCCGCCGCCACCGCCCGCGACGAGGTCGACGGCCCGGGCCGCGGCGCCCACGCCGGCCCCGTCGGACCGTAGGGTCCGGCCGGTCCGGCACCCCTCCGCGGCCGCCTCCCCGGCGGCCCCTCCGACGCGCCCCGGCCGGACGACCCCCTCGGAACGGCCGGGCGCATCTCCACCCGCACCACCGTACGAAGCACCCGTACCACCTCCACCCCCACCACTTTCGTGAACCGGGAGCCCCCACATGAACCGTGTCTCGCGCACGTTCTCCGCGGCCATCGGCCTCGCCCTCGCCGCCGGTCTGGCCGTCCTGCCGACCACCGCCTCCGCAGCGCCGGTCCAGGGCTACACGCCGTCCGCCGGCACCGCGTACGCCGGCTCGGCCACCGAGGACGCCAACAACAAGGCGTTCTACGAGGCCGTCATGCAGTCCGCGCGGGCCAAGCAGGCCGCCAACCCGTTCCTCCTGGCCGTCACCGTGACCTACGACGCCAGCGCCGCGCCCACCTTCCGCACCCAGATAGCCCAGAGCGCGCAGATCTGGAACAGCTCGGTCACCAACGTCCAGCTCCGCGCGGGCTCGCCGGCCGACTTCCGCTACCGCGAGGGCAACGACTCGCGCGGCTCGTACGCCAGCACCGACGGCCACGGCCGCGGCTACATCTTCCTCGACTACGCGCAGAACCGGCAGTACAACTCCCTCCGGGTCACCGCGCACGAGACCGGCCACGTGCTGGGCCTGCCCGACCACTACTCGGGCCCGTGCAGCGAGCTGATGTCCGGTGGCGGCCCCGGCACCTCCTGCACCAACCCGAACCCGAACAGCGCCGAGCGCACCCGCGTCAACTCCCTCTGGCGGAACGGCCTCGCCGGCTGATCCCGCTCGCACCGCAGTGGACGGCCCGGTCGCCGGAACCCCGGTGACCGGGCCGCCCCGCGTGCGTCCACGCCTGCAGCGGCGTACCCGAGCAGGGCCGGCGGTGCGCGCCCCACCGTGTCACCGCCGCGCCCGCTCGCGCCGGTCCCGTCGCGGCTCCGTCCGCGACACGCCGGCCTCGCCGGTGCCGCGCCCGCTCGCGCCGGGCCGTCACCGCGTACCGGGCCGCCACCGCCCCACCGGGCCGGCCGCTGCCCGCCACCGCCCCACCGGGCCGGCCGCTGCCCGCCACCGCCCCGCCGGGCCCGCCGGGACCGGGCCGCCCGTCCGGCACCCCCGCGGTGTCGGTGCCCCGTGCGAGCATGCGGACGAGGAACCGTCCGCCGCCGACCGCGAGGTGCCACCGCCATGCCCCAGCACGTCCCCGACCGTCTGGAAGACCTGCCGTACGCCGCCCACCTGGCCCCGCACACCGGGCCGCTGCGCAGCGACGCGCGCTACGACACCGTGCACTTCGACGGCGGTGAGTACGCCGACACCTCGGCCGCCGGGGCGACCTTCCTGGAATGCGCCCTCACCGGCGTCTCGCTGAGCGGCGTCAAGCTCCGCCAGGCCCGGTTCAACGAGGTCTGGGTGCAGGCCGGCCGCTGGGTGGCCTGCGACCTCGCCGACAGCGACTGGCAGGACAGCTCCGTCGTCGGCGGCGTGCTGGCCGGCCTCGCCGCGCACGGCTCGGCGCTGCGCCGCGTGGTGTTCCGCGGCTGCAAGCTGGAGGCCGTCAACCTGCGCGCGGCCGTGCTGCGCGACGTGGTCTTCGAGGACTGCCTGCTGCGCGACGTCGACTTCGCCGACGCCCGGCTGACCGACGTCACCTTCCCGGGCTCCACCCTGGAGGAGGTCCGGCTGCGCGGCGCCGCCCTCGGCGGTGTCGACCTGCGCGGCGCCCTCCGGCTCGACCTGCCCGACGGCCACCAGGGCCTGCGCGGCGCGCTCATCAGCAACACCCAACTCATCGAACTGGCACCGCAGTTCGCCCATGCCCTGGGAATCACGGTGAAGGAGGACTGAGCCGCCCGGCGGACCGCCGTCCGTTCAGCCCCCGGTCGTTCGGTGACGGCCGGGAGAACAGTCCGCCAACCCTGCCGCCCGCCCCTGGTGGGGTCGTTCCGGGCGGGTGGAGGATGCTGCGCGATCGAGTGGGACCCCGACTTGTGTGCACAACATCGCCAGTGAAGGGACGGGCTGGGCTGATGGCCGAGTTGAGTCGTAGGAAGTTCGTGAGCCTGTCCGGCGCCGCCGCCGCGGGCCTCGCCGTGACCGGCGCCGGCAGTGCCGGAGCCGGGGCGGCCGGTGCCGGCGCCGCAACGGCGGGGAGCGCCGGGGCGGTCGCCGGCGCGGCGGCCCCGGCGGCCCCGGCGTCCTCGGCGGCGCCGTCGCGGACGGGCACCCTCGCCGACGCGAAGCACGTCGTGATCCTGATGCAGGAGAACCGCAGCTTCGACCACTACTTCGGGATGCTGCGCGGCGTGCGCGGCTTCGCCGACCGCTCCGCGATCCAGATCGCCGGCGGCTACTCCGTCTTCAACCAGCCCAACGGCCTGCTGGCCCGCCAGTACCCGTGGCAGTTCAGCCTCACCAAGCCGGCCGGCGGCGCCGACCCGCAGCGCCTCGCGCAGTGCAACGGCGACCTCGCCCACGGCTGGGGGGACCAGCACAAGGCCTGGAACGGCGGCAGGCTGGACTCCTGGGTGGCGGCCAAGGGCAACGTCCGCCCGCTCGGCTTCCTCACCCGTCAGGACATCCCGTTCCACTACGCGCTCGCCGAGAACTGGACCATCGCCGACGCCTACTTCTGCTCGGCGCTGAGCGCGACCGGCCCCAACCGCACCTACCACTGGTCCGGTCAGATCGACCCGGCCGGGGCGGCCGGCGGCCCGGCCTACGACGGCGGCGACGAGAAGGGCCTGCGCTGGCAGACCTACGCCGAGGCGCTGGAGGACGCCGGCGTCAGCTGGAAGGTCTACCAGAACGCCGCCGACAACTACGGCGACAACGCCCTGGCGTACTTCACCCGCTTCGCGAGCGCGCCGGCCGGCAGCCCGCTCGCGGTCAAGGGCATGGGCTCCGTCCCGAGGGTCACCGGACGGACCCCGGACGACATCGTCGCCGCGATCAAGGCCGACGTGCTGGCCGGCACGCTCCCGCAGGTCTCCTGGATCGTCCCCAACCAGGAGGTCTCCGAGCACCCCTACGCCACGCCGGCCGACGGCGCGCACTTCGTCCACAACGTGATCGACGCGCTCCACGCCGACCCGGAGGTCTTCGACTCCACCGTCCTGTTCCTCAACTACGACGAGAACGACGGCTTCTTCGACCACGTCCCGCCGCCCGCCGCCCCGGCCGGCACCCCGGGCGAGTTCTACGGCGGCACCAACATCGGTCCGGGCTTCCGGGTCCCGCTGATCGCGGTCTCCCCGTGGACCCGCGGCGGCTGGGTCTCCTCCGAGGTCTTCGACCACACCTCGGTGCTGCGCTTCCTGGAGCGGTGGACCGCCGCCATCGGCAGCCCCGCCGTCTGCGTCAACATCAGCGACTGGCGCCGCCGGGTCTGCGGCGACCTCACCGGGCTGTTCGACTTCGCCAACCCGGTCTACGGCCTGCCCGCGCTGCCCGCCACGGCCGGCGCGGTGGTCGGCATGGCCAACTGCGGCCCGCTGCCCAACCCGGCGCCGGTCGACAACAAGCTGCCCGCCCAGGAGATCGGCACCCGTCCGGCCCGTGCCGTGCCCTACCAGCCGAACGCCGTCCTGGACCGCCTGGAGTTCGGCTCGGCCGGCGCGATCAAGGTCTGGCTGAGGATGACCAACGAGGGCGCGCCGGCGACCAGGGCCGCCCACTTCGCCGCGTACGCCAACGCCCACCGCAGCGGCGGCCCCTGGCAGTACACCGTCGACGCGGGCGGCAACCAGAGCGACTTCTTCAACTGCGGCACCGGCTACGGCGGCGGCGCGTACGACCTGAGCGTGACCGGCCCCAACCGCTTCCTGCGCCGCTTCCGGGGCGACGCCACCAAGGCCGGCCGGTACGCGGCCGTCACCTGCCGGTACGCGGTCGAGCCGGGCACCGGCAGGCCGGCGGTGTACTTCGACCTCGCCAACACCGGCAGCACCGCGCTGACCTTCACCATCACGTCCACCAACTACCGCACCGACGGCCCCTGGACGTACCAGGTGCCGGCCGGCGGCGGCGTGAGCGACTTCTTCAACGCGGTGGCCCTCACCAACGGCTGGTACGACTTCACCGTCACGGTGAACGCCGACAGCACCTGGTCGCAGCGGTTCACCGGCCACCTGGAGACCGGCGCCGCGAGCGTCAGCGGCTGAGCCCCGGCCCGCCCCGGGCGCATCCGGGCCGGACGGTCGCGGCTCACCGGCCCCGGGGGAACCACGGATCGTGGACCTCCCGGGGCCCGTACGGCGTCAGCAGGGTCAGCGACAGCGGCGAGGCCGCGTACTCGGCCAGCAGCACCGCGCCGTGCCTGGTCTCCAGCTCGGCCTGGACCGGCACCCGCAGCCGGCTCAGCGCCCGTCGCAGGTGCAGCGCGTCCCGCCGGCTGACCGGCTGCGGCGCCCGCAGCACCAGCCGCAGCGGGCTCAGCGGTCCGGCCACCGGCTCCCCGGTGGCCAGCTCGTAGCCGATCGCGCCGATCGGCCCCCAGGCCAGCCGGTGGTCCGCGATCAGCTGTCCGGCCGGGGCCAGCACCGCCAGCGCCGGGATCGACGCCACCCGCCCGGCCGGGAGCAGGGCGGCCCGCCCCGGCAGCTGTTCGGGGCGCAGCGTGCGGGCCACCGCCGCCCGGGGCGCCAGCGCGTCGAGCCGCTGCCCGCGCTCGGCGCCGCGCACCGTCACCGGCAGCCAGGTCTCCGGGGCGGCCG
The DNA here is from genome assembly GCF_042261735.1 of Kitasatospora sp. NPDC056327. Taxonomy (NCBI): domain Bacteria; kingdom Bacillati; phylum Actinomycetota; class Actinomycetes; order Kitasatosporales; family Streptomycetaceae; genus Kitasatospora; species Kitasatospora sp. NPDC056327. Next base: position 26,670 of record NZ_JBHJRC010000094.1, read on the forward strand.
ACACGTCCCGGGTGCAGCGCACCGGGTACGGGGTCTCCACCGGCGAGCCGGCCACGGCTGGTGCCCGGCCGACCGTCACCCAGGGGTGCGCGCGCAGGACCTGGCGCGCCCAGTCCGGCAGCGCGCCGCCGCCGAGGGGGCGCAGCGAGCTGGGGCACTGCATCAGCAGCAGGTCGTGGACGCCCGGCAGCCGTCCGTCGAGCGCGGCCAGCGGTCCGACCAGCCGGCGCGGTCCGCCGTGCGGCTCCTCACTCGGACGGGGGACGTGGGGGCGGGCGGCGACGGTCACGGCGGGCTCCAGGGGTGGGATCGGGACCGGCTGACGGTGTCCACCCTCCTCCGGCCCCACCGGGGTGGCTACGGCCTTTCGGCGCCCGCGACCCGGGACCAACGACTCAACGCGCGAGGCCGCCCCGGCCCCGCCCCGGGTCCCGCGCCGCCCCCGGCAGCGGGTGCGGGCCGGAGCGGGCGGTGTGAGAGTGGGGGCAGGCCGGAATTCGCCCGGAGGAGGAGTCATGGGCATCTTCGACAGGTTCCGCCACAGGCCGCAGCAGGCCGCCGAGGAGGCCAGGTCCTCGCTCGGTACGGGCCCGGAACAGGACACCACCGCGCTGACCGACGCCGCCCGGCGGGCCGCCCTCGCGCACGACGAGGCCGCCGACGCGTTCAGCGCCGACACGGAGAAGGCCCGGGAGACCCGGGAGTCCTCCGCGGTCGGCGAGCGGGAGGCCGAGGAACGGGCCCGCCAGGACATGACGTCCGAGGGCGACCCCTGGGGCTGACCCCCGCGGCACGGGCCGGCCCCGGGAGGGCCCCCGGGGGGGGCCCGCACGGGGGGGGGGGGGGGGGGCCGCCTGGGGCGGGTCTGGGGGGGGGGCGGGGTCGGGGCCGGGGGCGGTGAGGCCGTAGTCGTCGAGCAGGGCCTGGTACTCGCCGCGCATGATCCTGGTC
>NZ_JBHJRC010000095.1:0-27531 GCF_042261735.1 Kitasatospora sp. NPDC056327
CCGCCGCGCTGCGCAACGGCCTCACCCCCGTGCTGTGCGTCGGCGAACGCGACGAGGCCGACCCCGCCGAGGCCCCCGCCCGGGCCTCCGGTCCGGGGCTCAGGCCCCGGGTGCGCCGGTCACGGCATCGCGTGCAGGTGCGAGCCGACGGTGGAGGCGATGCCGCCGCCCGCCTTGGCGTCCCAGTTGGTCGACCAGGTCATCGCGCCGCCGATGGCGGGCCACTTGGTGTCGGGCTTGAAGCTGCCGCAGTTGGTGCCGGCCGCCAGGCAGTCCAGCGCGTTGTTGACCACGCTCGGGCTGACGTAGCCGCCGCCCGCCGCGCTGGTGGAGGCCGGGACCCCGAGGCCCACCTGGTCGGGCCGCAGCCCGCCCTTGAGCTGGATGCAGGCCAGCGCGGTCAGGAAGTTGACGGTCCCCTGGGAGTAGACCTGGCCGTCGCAGCCCAGCATGGCGCCGGAGTTGTAGTACTGCATGTTGACGATGGTGAGGATGTCCTTCACGTTCAGCGCCAGCTTGAAGTACTCCATGCCGGTGGACTGCATGTCGATGGTCTGCGGCGCCATGGTGAGCACGAAGCCGGAGCCCGCCTTGGCCGCCAGCGCGTGCAGCGCCTGGCCCATGTAGGTGGAGCTGATGCCGTTCTCCAGGTCGATGTCGACGCCGTCGAAGCCGTAGGTCTGCATCAGCGACCACGCGGTGTTGGCGAAGTTCGTGGCCGACGCGGAGCTGTTGACGGAGACGGTGCCCTTCTCGCCGCCGACCGAGAGGATCACCTTCTTGCCGGCCGCCCGCTTGGCCGCGATGTCGGCCTTGAACTGGGCGACGGTGTAGCCGCCGAGCTTGCTGGAGAGCGTCGGGTCCAGGGTGAAGCCCAGCCCGCCGGAGCCGCCGGTGGCCTCGGCGAAGGAGACCGCGATGATGTCGTACGCGGCCGGCACGTCGCTGATCCGCTGCACCGTGGCGTTGTTGTCGAAGTTCTGCCAGTAGCCGGTGAGCAGGTGCTTGGACGGCGGCCTGGGCGTGGTGGCGGTCGGGGTGGGCGTGACGGTGTCGGTGGGCGTCGGGCTGACCGTGGTGGTCGGGCTGACGGTGGTGGTGGGCGAGGCGGTGGGGCTGGTCGTGGGCTTGGGGTCGCCCGGGCCGACCAGCGAGACGTCGTCGGCCAGGAAGGCCGGCTGCCCGTACCAGCCGTGCAGGTAGACGGTGACGCTGGTGGTGCTCGCGCCGGTGGTGAAGGTGGTGCTGAGTTTGGACCAGGCGTTGCCGCCGGGCGTCCAGGTGCTCGGGTCGGTGCCGCCGGTGCCGCGGGCACCGAGGTAGATGTACGAGCCCTGGACCCAGCTGCTCAGCGTGTAGGTCGAGGACGGCTTGACCGTGACGGTCTGGGTGCACTCGCCGGTGCCGCTGCCGGCGGGGGTGGAGCGCAGCGCGCCCGTGCCGGAGTGGACGGTGGCGGTCTCCGGTGCGCCGGCCGTACAGGTCCAGCCGTTCAGCCGGTCGGCGTCCTCGAAACCGCCGTTGGTGAGGAGTTCGACGTCGTTCGGGGCCGCCTGGGCGGCGCCGGTGCCGCCGGCGAGGACGAGACCGCTCAGGCCGATGGCGGCGGCGGTGGCGCCGGCGAGCATCGAGTGGACGGCGCGCGGGCGCCGCTGTCGGGCAGGTGGCATGACTCCAGCTCCTGTGGGGGAGGCCGGCGGCTCCCGTGGGGGAGAGCCGTCCGGTGTCGACGGGGCGTGTGCGGGAGCTACCGACAACACAAGTCCCTGTCGGGTGAGGAGACCTGCCCTCACAAGGTGGAGTAGACCAATTCCGGTGTCAAGAGGGCCCCGGCCGGGGGCCCTGACGTGAGCCCCCTCCGGAGCCCGCCCGGGCCCGGCTCAGGCGGCGAGCGGCGGGGCGGCGGGCTCGTGGACCAGCCGGGCGGTCAGACCGGCGATCCGGACCGAGGCGAGGCCGTCGCCGTAGGGGCTCGGGGTGGCCGCGAGGCGGGCCAGCCGCTCCGGGGTGTCGGCCAGCCAGGCGCGGGCCCGCCCGCCGAGTTCGCTGCCGGGCGCCACCAGCGCGGCGAAGCCGGCCTCGACGGCCTCGGGCCGTTCGGTGGAGCGGCGCACCACCAGCAGCGGGCGGCCCAGCACGGTGCACTCCTCCTGCACGCCGCCGGAGTCGGAGACCAGCAGCGCGGCGTGCCGGGCCAGGCCCAGGAAGTCGCCGTAGCCGACCGGGCCGGTCACCGCGAGCCGCTCCAGCAGGCCGTCCAGGGCGAACCGTTCGACGGCGGCCCGGGTGCGCGGGTGCATCGGGAACAGCACCGGGGTGCCGGCCCGGGCGATCCGGTCGAGTTCGGCGAGGACGGCGCCCAGCGCCTCGGCGGTGTCGGTGTTCTCCGGCCGGTGCACGGTGGCCAGCACGTAGCCGTCCTCCGCGAGGCCGTGCCGGGCGAGCAGCGCGGCCCGGGCGGCGGCGTCCGGCAGCGAGCTGCGGACCACCTCGACGACGGTGTTGCCGGTGAGCGCGATCCGCTCCCCGGCGAGCGACTCGGCGCGCAGGTTGGCGGCGTTGTCGGGGGTGGCGGCGCACAGCAGGTCGGCGACGTGGTCGACCATCACCCGGTTGTGCTCCTCGGGCATCGCCCGGTCGAAGCTGCGCAGCCCGGCCTCGACGTGCACCAGCGGGATGTCCCGGGCGTTGGCGGCGAGCGCGCCGGCCAGGGTGGCGTTGGTGTCGCCCTGGACGACGACGGCGGCCGGGCGGTCCTCGGCGAAGGCGGCGTCGAGCTGGCCGAGCGACTGGGCGATCTGGCCGGCCCGCGGGCGGCCGCCGACCCCGGTGAGCAGTTCGGGGCGGGGCAGTCCGAGGTCGCGCAGGAAGCGGCCGGACATCGCCTCGTCCCAGTGCTGGCCGGTGTGGACCAGGCGGGTGGCGGGGCCGAGCTCGTGGATCAGCGGGGCGAGCTTGACCAGCTCGGGGCGGGTGCCGAGGACGACGGCGACGCTGCCGGGGGCGAGCGGGCGGTCGACGGGCTTCGGGGGGAGGCACGGGGTCATGGCGCGGCGGCTCCTGGTCGGGGCGGGCGGGCGGGGGAGGCGGGGGCGGGGGCGGCTCAGGATTCGAGCGCGGTGGGGGCGCCGACGGCGACCTTCTCGGCGTTGCGACGGGTCTTGGCCCAGCCGTTGCGGCCGAGCAGCATCCGGGCGGCGGCCCGGGCGGCGACCACGAACAGGTGGTAGGCGTACAGCCAGACCAGGACGCCCCAGAGCAGGCCGGTCCACCGGCTGCGGCCGGGGTGGACGAGCCGGCGGTAGGCGGGGCCCCAGAAGACCATCGGCAGGGTGGCGAGCACGAAGACCAGCGCCATCCAGGGGCCGTAGCGGAGCTGGAAGTCGGCGGTCTCCTCGGGGAAGAACGCCAGCCCGGCCCCGGTGATCGCGAGCGACAGCGGGGTGAGCACGACCAGCAGCACGCAGACCACGGGCTGGAGGAAGGTGTAGAGCACCTCGGCCTTGCCGGCGGCGGTGTAGTGCGGCGAGCGCACCACCCGGCCGGTGTAGCGCAGGCACTGCATGTTGCCCTGGGCCCAGCGGGTGCGCTGGGTGAGGAAGCGCCGCCAGGAGACCAGCGCCTCCTGGGAGACGCCGGCGTCCGTCACGTGGGCGAGCCGCCAGCCGGCCAGGCGCAGGTCGAGGCCGGACTCGTAGTCCTCCAGCAGGGCGCGCTCGGGCCAGGGGCGGCCGGCGCGGCCCTCCTCGGCGGTCAGCGTGTCCAGGGCGGTGAGCCGCACGAACTGGCCGTTGCCGCCGAGGCCGACGCTGCCGGTGCGGCGGCGCAGCAGCTGCATGCCGGCGTTGTTGGCCCGGAACTCGACGTCCTGCATCCGGACCAGGGCGCGGGCCAGCGCGTTGGCGGTCCGGCCGCGGCCGGGCAGCGGGCGTTCGTCGTCGGCGTTGCGCATCCGCACGCCGATCTGCACGGCGCCGGTGTCGGGGCGGCCCATCGCGTGCGGGTTGCAGACCTGTTCGAGGGTGCCGGGGTCGAGCTGTCCGTCGGCGTCGACCACGCCGAGGACGACCCGGGAGCGGTCGGTGCCGGCCGGCAGCCGGGCCGAGATCTCCCGGTAGGCGGCGTTGAGGGCGGCGCCCTTGCCGATCCGGGCGTGCGGGCGGCGGCGCTGGACGAGGTGGACGCGTTCGTCGCGCCCGGCGGCGGCGAGCACCAGCTCGCGGGTGGCGTCCTCGCTGTCGTCGTCGATCACCCACAGGTGGGCGGCGGGGGCGACGGCCCGCAGGCCCGCCAGGGTCTGGGCGATCACCGCCTCCTCGTCCCGGCAGGGGATCATCAGGTGCCACTGGAAGGCGGCGGGGTCGCCGGGGGCGGCCGGACGGCTGTGCCGGAAGGCGTGCCGGGAGCCGGCCCAGTAGAGCAGGAAACGGCCGAAGACCAGGAGCATGTAGGCCAGCAGGATCAGCGAGACCAGTTCGCCGAGCCAGACGAAGGTGTCCCGCCGCATCTCGAAGAACTCGCGCAGGGCTTCGGGCATGGCGTGATGCTCCTCATGATCAAAGGTGATTTGTCTCCTTGAGGTGCGCATCAATGCTTCGTTGCGGTCTGATGTCGCTAAATCGATAGTAAACGCAGGAACCGGGTCAACCTGGGCAAAGTGGTGGTTCTCACCCCGTGGGGAGCGGCCCGCCCCGCTCCGTAGACTGTGCTCGTGAGCGACAAGGCCGACCCGAACCCGTACACCCTCCGCCCCGCCGACGGCGGCACCGGCGACGCCCTGCGCGACGTCGAGACGGAACTCTCCGAGCGCTGGCCGGAGAACAAGCTGGAGCCCTCGCTCGACCGGATCGAGGCGCTGATGGACATCCTGGGCCAGCCCCAGCGGTCCTTCCCCTCCATCCACATCACCGGCACCAACGGCAAGACCTCCACCGCCCGGATGATCGAGCAGCTGTTCGGCGCCTTCGAACTGCGCACCGGCCGCTACACCAGCCCGCACGTGGAGAGCGTCACCGAGCGGATCACCCTCGACGGCGCCCCGATCACCCCCGAGCGCTTCGTCGAGGTCTACCGCGACATCGAGCCCTACGTGCGGATGGTCGACGAGCGCCAGCCGGTCGCCATGTCCTTCTTCGAGGTGCTCACCGGCATGGCCTACGCGGCCTTCGCCGACGCGCCGGTGGACGTCGCCGTCGTCGAGGTCGGCATGGGCGGCGCCTGGGACGCCACCAACGTCATCGACGCCGCCGTCGCCGTGATCACCCCGATCGGCCTGGACCACACCGACAAGCTGGGCGGGACCACCGGCGAGATCGCCGTCGAGAAGTCCGGCATCATCAAGACCGGCTCGGTCGCCGTGGTCGCCCAGCAGCAGCTCGACGCCGCCCAGACCGTCCTGCGGCGCGCCGTCGAGGTCGACGCCACGGTCGCCCGCGAGGGCATGGAGTTCGGCGTCGTCCGCCGCGAACTCGCCATCGGCGGCCAGCTGGTGACGCTGCGCGGGCTCGGCGGCGAGGAGTACGAGGACGTCTTCCTGCCGCTGCACGGCGAGCACCAGGCGCAGAACGCGGCCCTCGCCCTGGCCGCCGTGGAGGCGTTCTTCGGCGTCGGCGGCGCCCGCGGCGGGAAGCTCGACGCCGACAAGGTCCGCCACGCGTTCTCCGGCGTCTCCTCCCCGGGCCGGCTGGAGGTCGTCCGGCGCAGCCCCACGATCCTCCTGGACGCCGCCCACAACCCGCACGGCGCCCGGGCCAGCGTCGCCGCGATCACCGAGTCCTTCGGCTTCACCCGGCTGGTCGGCGTGATCGGCACCAGCGGCGACAAGGACGTGGCCGGCTTCCTGGAGGCCTTCGAGCCGGTCCTCGCCGAGGTCGTCGTCACCCGCAACTCCACCCACCGCGCGATGGACGTGGACGAGCTGGCCGCGCTCGCGGTCGAGATCTTCGGCGAGGACCGCGTCCAGGTCGAGCCCCGGCTCGACGACGCCATCGCCGCCGCCGTCACCCTGGCCGAGGAGGAGGGCGACCTCGGCGGCGCCGGGGTGCTGGTCACCGGTTCGGTCATCACGGTGGGCGAGGCCCGCCTGCTGCTCGGGAGGAAGTGACGATGAGGACGCTCTGCTCCTCGACGCTGATCGGCGAGGCCCTCGTGGTGCTCTTCGCGGCCCTGGTCGCGATGCAGCTCTCCGACGTGTCCACCGGCGCGCTGTGGACGGTCAGCGGCATCGCGATGGCGCTGTGCGTGCTGCTCTGCGGCATGATCACCCGCCCCGGCGCGGTGGCCGTCGGCTGGGCCCTGCAGATCGGGCTGATCGCCAGCGGTTTCGTCGTGCCGACCATGTTCGGCCTCGGCGCGGTCTTCGCCGGCCTGTGGTGGTGCTCGGTGCACTACGGCCGCCGGATCGACGTGATCAAGGCCGCCCGCGCGGCCGCCGCGCCCGCCTGAGGGGGCTCCCCGACCGGGTCCGGCGCGTTCGCTCACGCAAGGTAACCTCTGCGGTAGTCGCACGCCGCACGTCGATCAGCGCGCGCGCCGATCGGTGCGCGCCGGAACCCGAATTCCCCAGGAGACGCCCCGTGTCCCAGCGCACTCTCGTCCTGCTCAAGCCCGACGCCGTCGGGCGAGGCCTGGCCGGCGAGATCATCAGCCGCATCGAGCGCAAGGCCGGCTGGCGGCTCGCCGCCGTCGAGCTTCGCACCTTCGACCGGGCGACGCTGGAGCAGCACTACGCGGAGCACGTCGGCCGCCCGTTCTACGAGCCGCTGCTGGAGTTCATGACCTCCGGCCCGTCGATCGCCCTGATCGTCGAGGGCGAGGAGGCCATCGCCGGCATCCGCATGCTGGCCGGTGCCACCAACCCGCTGGAGGCCGGCGCCGGCACCATCCGCGGCGACTACGCGACGATCACCCGCGAGAACCTGATCCACGCCTCCGACTCGGTCGAGTCGGCCGAGCGCGAGATCAAGATCTTCTTCCCCTCCCACGCCTGACCGCACCGGGCGAGGGACGGCCGCCGGGACCTTCGTCGCGCCCCGGCCGGGACCATTGGCCCGGCCGGGGCATTCTTATCGGGAAATAGGGAACCAGCCCCTCCGACACGGCGTCCCAATGCCCGGAGAAGCGATCACGCCCCGGACAATGGACGGTATGCCCCACGTCGACATCCGTGCCGACCGGCGTGGCTACGATGGACGCGACTCAAGGGCCCGGTAAGGCAGCTCAGCTGGTCGCCGCCCATGTGTGGGCGCGCACACCGTCCACCCCACAAGACTCCGAGCCCGGGAAAGGCACCCCACCCCATGGCGAGCAACCTGTCGTTCATCGGCCGCGACTTGGCGATCGACCTCGGAACTGCCAACACGCTGGTGTACGTCAGGGGCAAGGGGATCGTCCTCAACGAGCCGTCGGTGGTCGCGGTGAACACCAACACCGGGGGCATCCTCGCCGTCGGCTCCGAGGCCAAGAAGATGATCGGCCGCACCCCCGGCAACATCGTCGCCATCCGCCCGCTCAAGGACGGCGTGATCGCCGACTTCGAGATCACCGAGCGGATGCTGCGCTACTTCATCCTCAAGGTGCACCGCCGCCGCTTCCTCGCCCGCCCCCGGGTCGTCGTCTGCGTCCCCTCCGGCATCACCGGCGTCGAGCGCCGCGCCGTCATCGAGGCCTCCCTCCAGGCCGGCTGCCGCCAGGTGCACATCATCGAGGAGCCGATGGCCGCCGCCATCGGCGCCGGGCTGCCCGTCCACGAGCCCACCGGCAACATGGTCGTCGACATCGGCGGCGGCACCACCGAGGTCGCCGTCATCTCGCTCGGCGGCATCGTCACCGCGCAGTCCATCCGGGTCGCCGGCGACGAACTGGACAACGCCATCGTCCAGCACATCAAGAAGGAGTACTCGCTGCTCCTCGGCGAGCGCAGCGCCGAACAGATCAAGACGAGCATCGGCTCCGCCTTCGGCCTGGAGGGCGAGAAGGACGAGCACGCCGAGATCCGCGGCCGAGACCTGGTCAGCGGCCTGCCCAAGACCGTCGTCATCTCCGCCGCCGAGGTCCGCGAGGCCATCGACGAACCGGTCAACTCGATCATCGACGCGGTCAAGACCACCCTCGACCAGTGCCCGCCCGAGCTCGCCGGCGACGTCATGGACCGGGGCATCGTGCTCACCGGCGGCGGCGCCCTGCTCCGCGGCCTGGACGAGCGGCTCCGCCGGGAGACCGGCATGCCGATCCACATCGCGGAGAACCCGCTGGACTCCGTCGCACTGGGCTCCGGCAAGTGCGTCGAGGAGTTCGAGGCGCTCCAGCAGGTACTCGACGCCGCACCGCGCCGTTAGCAGAACCGACACACCAGCCGAACTGACGGGTCCCCGCCCGGGTCCACAGCCCGGGGCGGCGGCCAGGGGTACGAAGGGGCAGTACCAGCACCGTGAGGGACACACGAGAGAGCCGGCTGCTGCTCATCCTGCTGGTGGCCGTCGCGTTCGCGCTGATCACCGTGGACATCAAGGGCGGTGAGAGCTCCCCGCTCGGCGGCGCCCGGCGCGCGGCCGCCACCGTCCTCGGCCCGGTCGAACGCGGCGCCGCCAGCGCGGTCGACCCGGTCGCCGACACCGTCCGCGCCTTCCGCGACGCCGCCTCCGACAGCGGCCGCACCGACCAGCTCGCCCGCGAGAACACCGACCTGCGGCAGAAGCTCGCCTCCTCCGACATGGCGGGCGGGCGCACCAAGCAGCTCGACGACCTGCTGCGCACCGCCGGCGCCGGCGGCTACACCGTCAAGGCCGCCCAGACCATCGCGATCGGCCCGGCCCAGGGCTTCTCCTGGACCATCACCATCGACGCCGGCAGCGACGACGGACTCACCCGCGACATGACCGTCATCAACGGCCAGGGCCTGGTCGGCCGGATCACCACCGTCGCCCCCACCACCGCCACCGTGCTGCTCGCCTCCGACCCCGGCTTCACCGCCGGCACCCGGCTGGAGGCCACCGGTGAGATCGGCTTCGCCGCCGGCGGCGGCACCAGCGCCATGAAGGTCTCCCTGCTCAACGGCAAGGCACAGGTCAAGGAGGGCGACCGGCTGGTCACCTTCGGCTCGCAGAGCGGCCGCCCCTTCGTCCCCGGCGTGCCGATCGGCAAGGTCGTCCAGGTCGAGGCCACCCCCGGACAGCTCACCAAGACCGTCCTGGTCGAGCCCTTCGTCCAGTTCACCCGGCTCGACCTGGTGGGCGTGGTCGTCGTCCCGCCGCGCACCGACCCGCGCGACGCCGTCCTGCCGCCCGCCCCCGCCGGGCAGGCCCCGGCCGCGCCCGCCGCCCCCGCGGCCCCGGCCGCCGCCGTCCCGCCCGCCAAGCCCACTGGGGGGAACTGAGCCATGCGCCTCGCCCGCATCCCCGTCTCCGCGATCCTGATCCTGTTCGGCCTGCTCCTCCAGGTCAGCGTCTTCGGCCGGCTGCAGCTGCCCGGGGCCACCCCCGACATACTGCTGCTCGTGGTCGTCGGCCTCGCCCTGGTCTACGGGCCGACCGGCGGCTGCCTGGTCGGCTTCTCGGCCGGCCTGCTCGCCGACGTGGCGCCGCCCTCCGACCACGCCATCGGCCGCTACGCGCTGGTGCTCTGCGTGATGGGCTACGCCGCCGGACTGCTGCGCCCCGAGCACGGCCGCCAGCGCTCGGTGGCGAGCGCGCTGCTGGTGGTCGCCGGCGCCGCGATCGCCTCCACCCTGCTCTACGCGACGGTCGGCGCCCTGGTCGGCGACACCGCGGCCCGGCACGTCGGGCTCGGCCAGCTCGTCCTCACCGCCCTGCTCTACGACCTGCTGCTCGCCCCCTTCGTGGTGCCCGCCGTGATGCTGATCGCCCGCCGGTTCGGCAAGGACCCGCTCGCCGTCGCCGACGACGACGAGGGCGGTCCCGGCCTCGGCACGCTGGCCCGCTACCGCACCACCCGCGAGGCCGGGACCGGTCCGGGCTACCGCAGGAAGCGGCTGCTCGGCGCGGGGAAGCGCCCGTAACCCGGTCCCGGACCGACCAGCCCGCCCGCCCCTGCTCAGCTTTGGAGCGCACGAGACGTGAGCAACATCCCCGAGACCGGCCGTACCCGGCGGGTGACGATCCGTCTGGTGGTGCTGCAGATCCTGGTGCTCTCGCTGCTCGCCACCCTCGGCGGACGGCTGTGGTACCTGCAGATCCGCAACGCCAGCGTCTACACCGCCAAGGCGACCGGCAACCACATCCGCGAGGTCGTCGAACCGGCCGTGCGCGGCGAGATCCTGGACGCCTCCGGCCGCATCCTCGCCGGCAACGAGACCAAGCTGGTCGTCTCGGTCAGCCGCACCTCGCTGCTGCAGCAGAAGGACGCCGGCAAGGCGGTGCTGACCCGCCTCGCCGAGGTGCTCGGGATGCCCGCCAAGGACGTCCAGGAGAAGGTCCGGCTCTGCGACGCCAAGACGCCGCAGCCCTGCTGGAACGGCTCGCCCTACCAGCCGATCCCGGTCACCAAGGACGCCACCACCCAGCAGGCGATGCAGATAATGGAACGCCGCGAGGACTTCCCCGGCGTCACCGCCCAGCCCACCGCCGTGCGGCACTACACCGGCGCCGAGGGCGCCAACATGGCCCAGGTGCTCGGCTACCTCTCCCCGGTCACCGACGAGGAGGTCTCCAAGACCGCCGACAAGGCCGGCCTGGACCGCTACCTGCCGGCCGACCAGATCGGCCGCGCCGGGCTGGAGTCCGTCTACGACCGCGACCTGCGCGGCACCGCCGGCGTCACCAAGCTGGAGGTGGACAACCTCGGCCGGGTCATCGGCACCGCCGACAAGGCCGCTCCGCAGACCGGCAACAACCTGGTGACCAGCATCGACGCCCGGGTGCAGAAGGTCGTCGAGGACAACCTGGCGCAGGCGATGGCGGACGCCCGCAAGACCTGGGACAAGAACACCCAGCGCAACTACGAGGCGGACTCGGGCGCCGCGGTCGTCATGGACGTGCACACCGGGCAGATCGTCGCGATGGCCAGCGCCCCGAGCTACGACCCCAACCTCTGGCAGGGCGGCATCTCGGGCAAGGACTACCAGGGGCTGACCAGCAAGGACTCCAACTTCCCGCTGCTGAACCGGGCCATACAGGGTCAGTCCGCCCCCGGCTCCACCTTCAAGGTGGTCTCCACCGCCGCCGCCGCGCAGGCCGGCTACGCGCTCAACGGCAACTACCCCTGCCCGGCCAGCCTGACCATCGGCGGCCGCGAGTTCAAGAACTTCGAGAGCCAGGGCCACGGCTCGATCACCCTGGCCCGGGCCCTGGAGGTCTCCTGCGACACCGTCTTCTACGGCCTCGCCTACGACCAGTGGATGGCCGACGGCGGCATCAAGCCGAAGAAGGAGACCGGCGACTGGTTCTACAAGACCGCCCACCAGTTCGGCCTCGGCGCCAAGACCGGCATCGACCTGCCGTCCGAGGCGACCGGCCGGGTGCCGGACCGCCAGTGGAAGCAGAGCTTCTACGACAACAACAAGGACGCCTGGTGCCGGCAGGCCGAGAAGGGCGGCAAGGAGTACGCCGACCTGATCGCCAAGGAGAACTGCGCCGACGGCTACGTGCTGCGCGCCGGTGACGCGGTCAACTACGCGATCGGCCAGGGCGACACCCTGGTCACGCCGCTGCAGATGGCGCGGATCTACGCGGCGCTCGCCAACGGCGGCACGCTCTGGCGGCCGACCGTCGCCAAGGCGGTGATAAGCCCGAGCGGCGAGCTGGTCCGCGAGATCGCCCCGCACGAGGACGGCAGGCTGCCGACCGACGCCAAGACCCTGCAGTACATCGACGAGGCGACCAAGGGCGTCGTCTCCACCGGCACCGCCGCCTGGAAGTTCACCGGGGCCGGTTGGCCGCAGGACAAGATCGAGCTGCACGCCAAGACCGGCACCGCCGAGGTCGAGGGCAAGCAGACCACCTCGTACCTGACCACCTACAGCCGCGACTACGCGGTCGTGATGACGATAAGCCAGGGCGGCACCGGCTCCGGCGGCTCCGGCGACTCGGTCCGGCGGATCTATCAGGCGCTGTACGGGGTCGACGACAAGGGCGGCATCGACCAGGGCCGGGCGCTGCTGCCCAAGCCGCAGGCCGAGCTGCCGAAGTTCAACGCCGACGGCACCGCGATCATCAAGCCGGCCTCCTTCGCCGGCGGGACCGCCGGGGACGCCGGCGCGGCCGACCCCGGGGTCACCGGCGCCGCGCCGCGGGTCTTCCTCGACCCGGCGCAGCCCGGCGGCACCGCCCCGGTGCTGCTCGCGGCCGAGGCCGCGGCCGTCGAACCCACCCGCTCCACCGGAAGGGGCCGGGCATGACCTCCTACGGCTCGTACCGCCAGCTGAGGCTCGCCCCGCAGCGCGGCGGGGTGCCCAGGGCGCTGGCCAAGGACTCCCCGCTCTGGCGGATCGACTGGATACTGCTGCTGGCCGCGGTGGTCCTGTCGCTGGGCAGCTCGCTGCTGGTCTGGTCGGCGACCCGGGGGCGGGACTCGCTCACCCACGGGGACCCGCAGTACTTCCTGTACCGGCACCTGACCAACGTCCTGATCGGCGCGGTGCTGTGCGCGGCGGTGATAGCGATAGGGAGCCGGCGGTTCCGCACGCTGGTGCCGTTCCTGTACGCCGGCGTGATCGTGCTGCTGCTGGCGACGCTGAGCCCGCTCGGCTCGACCATCAACGGCCAGCACTCCTGGATCCAGCTGGGCGGCGGCTTCTCGGTGCAGCCGGCCGAGTTCGCCAAGCTGGCGATCGTGCTGTCGATGGCGGTCGTGCTGTCCGACCAGGTGGACGCGGGGGAGCGGGAGTTCCCGGCGAACAAGGCGGTGTTCCGCGGACTGGTCTGGGCGACGCTGCCGATGGCCATAGTGATGCTGATGCCGGACGCGGGCTCGGTGATGGTGATGGCCGTCATCGTGCTGGGCATCCTGCTGGCCTCCGGGGCGGCCAACCGCTGGGTGTTCGGGCTGATCCTGGCCGGTGTCGGCGGCTGTGTGGCGATCTGGAAGCTCGGGGTGCTGAGCAAGTACCAGATCGACCGCTTCGCGGCGTTCGCCAACCCGGCGCTCGACCCGTCCGGCGTCGGCTACAACACCGCGCAGGCCCGGATCGCGATCGGCTCCGGCGGGCTGACCGGCAAGGGCCTGTTCCACGGGACGCAGACCACCGGGCAGTTCGTGCCGGAGCAGCAGACCGACTTCGTGTTCACGGTGGCCGGCGAGGAGCTGGGCTTCCTCGGGGCGATGGCGATCATCGTGCTGCTCGGCGTGGTGCTCTGGCGGGCCTGCCGGATCGCCCGGCACGCCACCGACCTCTACGGCACCATCGTGGCGGCCGGGGTGGTCGCCTGGTTCGCCTTCCAGGGCTTCGAGAACATAGGGATGTGCCTGGGCATCATGCCGGTGGCCGGCATCCCGCTGCCGTTCGTCTCCTACGGGGGGTCGTCGATGTTCTCGACCTGGGTGGCGATCGGGCTGCTGCAGGCGGTCCAGAGCCAGCGGCCGATAGCGGCCTGAGCGGTTCGCCGGCGGGGCCGGTCCGGGGTTCTCCCGGGCCGGCCCCGCCGCGTGTCCGGGGCCGTTACCAGCTGTCCCAGTGGGTGATTCGGGCGGTGTCGACGCGCGGGCCGGGACGGAAGTCGGTGCCCAGGGTGTGGGCGAGCGGGACGAGCGCGACCTGTGCCACCGTCTCGTGGGGGATGCCGAGCAGGACGGCGGCCTCGCGCTCGTAGTGCAGGTGCGGGGTGGTCCAGGCGGTGCCCAGGCCCCGGGAGCGGGCGGCGAGCATGAACTGCCAGACGGCGGGGAGGATCGAGCCCCAGGCGTTGGCCTGGCCGACGTGGCCGTTCAGTTCGTGCCGGCCCTCGATCCGCACGCAGGGCACCACCAGGACCGGGACCTCGTGCAGGTGGTCGAAGAGGTGCTGCGCGCTGGCGGCCAGGCGCAGCCGGCGGGCGGTGTCCGCGGTGGTGCGGTCCAGGCCGGTGCGCGGGAGCGGGCCCCGGGGGCGGGTGAGGCCGAGGCGGTAGAGGCGGGCGAGGGCGGCGCGCCGTGCGGGGTCGGTGACCACCACGAAGTCCCAGCGCTGGCGGTTGCGTCCGGTGGGGGCCTGAGTGGCGAGCGCCAGGCACTCCTCGACCAGGGCCCGGTCGACCGGGCGGTCGAGGTCCAGGCGGCGGCGGACGGCCCGCGTGGTGGTGAGGAGTTGGTCGGTGGTCAGATCGAGCTGCGGCACGGCCGGTGGCCTCCGGGTTCGGTGGGGCCGGCCGCGGGGCGGGGCCTCAGTCGGCCGGCGGGACGTCGAGGAGCTTGCGGGCCAGGCGGACCAGCGTCGCCCGCTCGTCCGGGGTGAGGGCGGAGAAGGCGTGGTCCAGGACGGGGGCCATGGCGCGGTCGGCACCGGCCAGGGCGGCGGCCCCGTCGGGGGTGAGGGTGACGGCGTAGGCGCGGCGGTCGCGGGGGTGGCGCTCGCGGCGGACCAGGCCGGCCGCCTCCAGGGCGTCGACGCAGCCGACCATGACACTGCGGTCGATCCGCAGCTGCTCGCTCAGTTCCTGCTGGGAGCAGCTGCCGACGGAGTCGAGCATCTTGAGCACCAGGTGCTGGGGCACCGTGAGCGGGCCGCCGGAGAGCCGCTCGTCGATGGAGCGGGCGACGGCGGTGGTGGCGCGGCAGAGGGCGACGTCCGGGCGGTCCAGGGTGAGGGCGGCGAAGTAGCGCCGGCGCTCGCCGCCGTCGTCCGCCCGGCTGGGCGAGGGGAGGCGGGCGGGCCTGGGGGCGGTGGCCATCGGGGCTCCTTCGGTGGCGGACGGCCAGCATAGCGCTCTCCAGAGATTGTTTGACGTAAGATGATTTCCCCCACTACGTTCTGGAGCATACGGCATCGAGTGCCGCGCTGCTGACGGGCCGACAGATCGGGGAACCGGCGATGACCGGGACGGTGGGGGAGTACGGGTTGCCGGAGGAGCCGGGGGTGGTGTGGCTCGACCCGGCGGACGAGCGGCTGGGCTGGGACGGCATCTGCGGCTTCGAACGGTCAGGGGGGAGCGTCCTGCCGCTGCGGATGCCCGGGGAGCGGATCGCCACCACGCTCTCCGACAACTTCGCCCGGCTCGCCGCGATCCCGGCCGGCGCCCGGTTCGCCATGCGTACCGACGCGACGGAGCTGCTCCTGGACCTGGACGCCGAGACGGGCACCGCTCCCCTGGACGTCCTGGCCGACGGCGTGCTCGTCGACCGGCGGCACCCGGGACCCGGCCGGGAACGGCTTGCCGTCGCCCTGCCCGGAGCGCCGACGGACGTCGAGGTGTGGCTGCCGCACCTGTCCCGCACCCGCCTCGCCGCCGTCGGCCTGCGCGGCCCGCGGCTGCCGGAGCCCGTCCCGCGCACCGGGCCGCGCTGGATCGCCTACGGAAGTTCGCTGACCCACGCGATGTTCCCGCACGGGCCGTCCGAGAGCTGGACGGCGCTGCTGGCCCGCCGGCACGGTTGGCGGCTGCGCAACCTGGGGTTCGCCGGCGAGGCCTACCTCGACCCGCTGGTCGCCCGGGTGGTCCGGGACACCCCCGCCGAGCTGATCACCCTGGAGATCGGCACCAACGCCTACATCCGCTCCGTGTTCACCGCC
Organism: Kitasatospora sp. NPDC056327; assembly: GCF_042261735.1. NCBI lineage: Bacteria > Bacillati > Actinomycetota > Actinomycetes > Kitasatosporales > Streptomycetaceae > Kitasatospora > Kitasatospora sp. NPDC056327. The sequence goes on from NZ_JBHJRC010000095.1 coordinate 15,659, forward strand.
CGCAGCTGGGGCCCGGCCGTGTGCGGCTTCGTCGAGACCGTGCGCGACGGACACCCGGACACGCCGATCGCCGTGATCGCGGCCCTGCCGTCCGTCGAGCGCGAGCACGCCGTCAACGCCGCCGGGCTGACCCTGGCGGGAATCCGCGAGCTGACCGGAGCGGCCGTCCGGGTGCTCCAGCGGCTCGGCGACCGCCGGCTGCACCTGGTGGACGGCCGTCAGGTGCTCCCGGTGGCACGGGCCGACAGGCTCTACGCCGACGGGCTGCACCCCACGCCGCAGGGCGAGCACCTGCTGGCCGGACTGATCGAGCCGTTCCTGCTGCCGCTGCTCGTCCCGCCGCTCGACGGCTGACGGGCGGCAGGACGGCCAGGGCGTGTCTTGTGGATCTCGTCGGACAGGCCGCGGCGTCGGGGTGCGTGCATCGCGAGGCGGAGGAGGGAGCCACTGCGGAGCATCGGCGACCGACGACAACGCGGCGAGGTGCGTGCCCCGGCGTCGCGGGCCCGGCAGTGATCCACAAGAGACGCCCTAGACGCGGGGCAGCAGGAGGTCGGCGGCGGCGAACACCGCCCGGGTCTGGTGGGCGATCTGGGTGTCGATCGGCACCCAGCGGGCGCCCAGCCGGTGCAGGCCCTCCAGGCTCGCCGCCACGATCGCCCGGGCGCGGGCCCGGGCCGCGTCCGCCGCCGGGCCGCCGGAGTCGGCGAGCAGCCGCAGCAGCATCGAGGCGATCCGCAGCGGCACCCGCTCGGCCACGATCCGGGCGGTGGTCACCCGGGAGACCGTCAGCGGCGCGGTGGACCAGACGGCCAGCCAGTCGTCCACCACCGGCCGGCAGACCGCCAGGTTGAACTCGACGGCGCGCAGCAGCGGCCCGTACGCCACCCCCGCGTGCGGCGGCACCTGCGGCAGCAGGGCGGTCAACTCCGCCACCCGGCCGGCCAGCCGGTCCGCGCAGGCCCCGACGGCGGCCCGCACGTCCGGCGCCGGGCGGGCGTCGCCGACCGCGTCGATCGCCCACATCGGGACCTCCAGCACCGCGGTCGTCCCGCCGTAGCGCCCGGCGTAGGACCAGGTGGACAGCTCCGGCCGGTCCGGCAGCGCCTGCCGGCCGCGGCCCGGCGGCGGCATCACGTAGGTACCGGGGGCCGGGCTGTCCCAGCCGACCGCGTCGTAGGAGTCGACGTCCAGCGGGATCCCGCCGCGGGCGACCGAGCGGGCGAAGCGGTCGGCCAGAGCCGGCAGCGGCCGGGTGAGCTGCACGAACGCGCCGCCGAAGTCCACGCCGTGCAGCGAGCACTGGAGCGTCGGCCGCAGTTCGTCGATCAGCCCGGTGAGCACCCGGCTCTCCGGCATCGGCGTCAGCGGGCCGTCCGGGTGCGGCAGCAGCTCCGGCTGCTCGTGGAAGGCGGGGCGGAAGAAGTGCTCGTAGTGCCGGGCCGCGGTGAGCGGGCCGTCCAGCCAACCCTCGTTGAGCGCGGCGCCGTCCGGGTCCAGGCAGAGCAGCACGTGCCAGCCGACCCCCGGGCGCGGCGGCAGCTCCAGCGCCCGGCCGGCGAGCCGGAGGGCGGAGGCCAGGCCGACCGGCTCGTTCGGGTGCGGTCCGCCGACCACCAGCACGGTGTGCTCGCCCTCGTCCACCGAGACCAGGACCAGCGGGCGCCCCGCCCGGGAGCGGCCGACCTCGCGCACCCGGCAGCGTCCGGGGTGACGGTCGGCCAGCCGGCGGGCCGCGGCGATCGCGCGCTCCACCGTCGGATAGGTCTCGGCGTCGTGGCGGGGGGCTTCGATCCGGCGTACCCGCCGGCCCGTGTCGGTCATGGCTCTCCTGTCCTCGGGGCGGGCGGCGGCGCGGTCCGGTGCCTCGGTCGGGAGCGCGGCGCGGGTCGCGCCCGGCCCGCCCGGGGCGGCCGGTGCGCGCGTGGCCGACTCCCTCTTCCCGGGGACGCGCAGGACCTGCGGGTGGAGCCTTGCCAGTACCGCACGCGGCCTCGGAGCGTGTCAACAGTCGACGAGGTCCCGCGGTGGGGCCGCGGTGGACCGGCGGTGGGGCCGCGTTCACGTGCCGGGACCGGCCAGGACGCCCCCGGTCCCGGGCCTGCGCGGGCCCGGCACCGGTCCCCGGACGGGCCGCCGCCGGATCCCGGCCGCGCCGGGACGTACGGCGGTTCGGCTACCCTTGAGGGTCACCCCTCCCAGCCGTCGCCCCGCGGAGTGCGCGGCGGTCCCGAACGTCGTAAGGGTTCCTAGTACTCATGACTGTCGAATCGGTCTTCCCACGCCTGGAGGCCCTCCTCCCGCACGTCCAGAAGCCGATCCAGTACGTCGGCGGCGAGCTCAACTCGACCGTCAAGGACTGGGACGCCTGCGACGTCCGCTGGGCGCTGATGTACCCCGACGCCTACGAGGTCGGCCTGCCCAACCAGGGCGTCATGATCCTCTACGAGGTGCTCAACGAGCAGGAGGGCGTCCTCGCCGAGCGCACCTACAGCGTGTGGCCGGACCTGGAGGCACTGATGCGCGAGCACGGCGTCCCCCAGTTCACCGTGGACGCCCACCGGCCGGTGCGCGCCTTCGACGTGTTCGGGCTCTCCTTCTCCACGGAGCTCGGCTACACCAACATGCTGGCCGCGCTGGAGCTCGCGGGCATCCCGCTGGACGCCCGCGACCGGACCGACGACGACCCGGTCGTGCTGGCCGGCGGTCACGCCGCGTTCAACCCCGAGCCGATCGCGGACTTCATCGACTGCGCGGTGATCGGCGACGGCGAGCAGGCCGTCCTCGACATCACGAAGATCGTCCGGGCCTGGAAGGCCGAGGGGCGCCCCGGCGGCCGCGACGAGCTGCTGCTGCGCCTGGCCCGCACCGGCGGCGTGTACGTGCCGAAGTACTACGACGTCGAGTACCTGGCCGACGGCCGGATCGCCCGCGTCGTGCCGAACGCCCCCGGCGTGCCGTGGCGGGTCTCCAAGCACACCGTGATGGACCTCGACGAGTGGCCGTACCCCAAGCAGCCGCTCGTCCCGCTCGCCGAGACCGTGCACGAGCGGATGTCCGTCGAGATCTTCCGCGGCTGCACCCGCGGCTGCCGTTTCTGCCAGGCCGGCATGATCACGCGCCCCGTGCGGGAGCGAAGCATCACCGGCATCGGCGAGATGGTCGAGCGCGGACTCAAGGCCACCGGCTTCGAGGAGGTCGGCCTGCTGTCGCTGTCCTCCGCGGACCACACCGAGATCGGTGACGTCGCCAAGGGCCTGGCCGACCGCTACGCCGACGACAAGATCGGTCTGTCGCTGCCGTCCACCCGCGTCGACGCCTTCAACATCGACCTCGCCAACGAGCTGAGCCGCAACGGCCGCCGCTCGGGCCTCACCTTCGCCCCGGAGGGCGGCAGCGAGCGCATGCGCAAGGTGATCAACAAGATGGTGTCGGAGGAGGACCTGATCCGCACCGTCGCCACCGCGTACGGCAACGGCTGGCGCCAGGTGAAGCTGTACTTCATGTGCGGCCTGCCCACCGAGACCGACGAGGACGTGCTCCAGATCGGCGAGATGGCGAAGAACGTCATCCAGAAGGGCCGCGAGGTCACCGGCCAGAACGACATCCGCTGCACCGTCTCCATCGGCGGGTTCGTGCCCAAGCCGCACACCCCGTTCCAGTGGGCCCCGCAGCTGTCCGCCGAGGCCACCGACGCCCGTCTGGCGAAGCTGCGCGACTCGATCCGCGGCGACCGCAAGTACGGCAAGAACATCGGCTACCGGTACCACGACGGCAAGCCGGGCATCGTCGAGGGCCTGCTCTCCCGCGGCGACCGCCGGATCGGCGCCGTCATCCGCGCGGTCTACGAGGACGGCGGCCGCTTCGACGGCTGGCGCGAGCACTTCTCCTACGACCGCTGGATGGCCTCCGCGGAGAAGGGCCTGGCGGGCACCGGCGTCGACGTCGACTGGTACACCACCCGCGAGCGCGGCTACGAGGAGGTCCTGCCCTGGGACCACCTGGACAGCGGTCTCGACAAGGACTGGCTCTGGGAGGACTGGCAGGACGCCCTGGAGGAGGTCGAGGTCGACGACTGCCGCTGGACCCCCTGCTTCGACTGTGGGGTCTGTCCGCAGATGGACACCCACATCCAGATCGGTCCCACGGGGAAGAAGATGCTCCCGCTCACCGTGGTGAACAAGTAGTCAAATTGTGACAAGAATGTGACCATCGCTGGATGGTCGTCTTTGGGAAGTGCCCCGGTGGACCTGTCCGCCGGGGCACTTCCGTGCCGGGGCCGCGTGTTCCGGGGGCACCGGCCCGGGCAGGGGCGGGGCGGAGGGGTGGCGGGGGCGCGTACCCTTTGAGGTGACAGAGTCCGGACAGTGGCGGGAAACCGCTGCCGCGGACGGGGACACACTGACGAAGGACTGAGCGACCTGGCACGCCGTACGCCCGACGGTCCGCCGCCCGCGCCGACGGTGCAGCGGATCCGTCTCCGTTACACCAAGCGCGGCCGGCTCCGCTTCACCAGCCACCGCGACTTCCAGCGCGCCTTCGAGCGCGCCCTGCGCCGGTCGGCGGTGCCGATGGCCTACTCGGCCGGCTTCACCCCGCACCCCAAGGTGTCCTACGCCAACGCCGCGCCGACCGGCGTGGCCAGCGAGGCGGAGTACCTGGAGATCGGGCTCGCGGCCCCCCGCGACCCGGAGGAACTGCGCGTCCAGCTGGACGGGTCGCTGCCCGACGGCCTCGACGTGATCGACGCGGTCGAGGTGCGGACGTCCAACTTCGTGGAGCGCCTCGAAGCCTCCGAGTGGCGGGTCCGGCTGGAGGGCGTCGACCCCGCGGAGGCGGCCCGCGCGGCCGCGGCGTTCCTCGCCGAGGAGCGGGTCGAGGTCGAACGCCTCACCAAGAACGGCCTTCGGGTCTTCGACGCGCGCGGCGCGGTGGCGGCTCTCGAAATCGTCCCGCCGCAGGTCGACGGCGGTGCGGACACGGCGGGCGAACAGGCCCGCGATGTTCGGACCGGGCGTCCCTGTGCGATACTGCGCCTGGTAGTACGACACGCCACACCCGCCGTACGACCCGACGACGTGTTGTCCGGTCTCCGTGCGACGGCCGACCTGGCGCCGCCGGTCCCCGCAGAGGTGACCAGGCTGGCGCAGGGGCCGCTCGACGAGGGGACCGGCACGGTGACCGACCCGTTGGCGCTCGACCGCGCCGCGGCCCCGGCCGGCCCTGTGACGGCCGGCGAGCCGCGCGCAACCGCGTCCGCCTAGCGGGCGGAGGCCGGGTCCAGTTCCTCGACTGGGCCCGATGGTCCTCCGGGCCCCCGCGGCTCCCCAGGGGAGCGAACGTCGTCGAAGCACAGGCCGGTCTCCTTGCGGCCCGCAGGCCCCGAGGGCCGGTGGGCCCGAGGGCCCCCTCCGGGAGCCATCCGGGGTTGGGGGACGGCACAGCTTGGGAAAACCTCAGAAGACTGGTCAGAACCAGAAGACTTTCGACACCCCGCCGAGTGCGGGGCGCCGAGCGAGACTACGAGTCCCTGTGCGGCCTCGCGTCCGCACGGCGGCACCGTGAGAGGGTCCGGCCCGAGCATCGACACGATGCCGGCCGGCCACCGGTGCCCCGCCGTGCCCGGATGCGGAGCCCGGGGGCCTGACGGGAGATCCACCCGCATGCTCGATAACACCGATCCGCAGCAGTCTGCGGCCACGGAACAGACCGACACCGCCGGTACCGGCGGCGAGACCGGGTCCGCGGCGCCGCCGCGCCGGCGCCGCCGCGCGGTGTCCCGCCCGGCCGGCGCTCCGCAGGGCGCGGCCTCCGAGGCCGCCGAGACGGTCCTGCCGGCCGAGACCCCGGCGGCAGCCGCCGCGACCCCCGCCCCGGCGGAGCCCACCGAGGCGCCCGCCGCCGAAGCGGCGGAGGAGAAGCCGGTGCGCGCCCGCCGCACCCGCAAGCGCGCCGAGGCGCCCGCCGGTGCGCCCGAGGCCACCGCGATCGTCGTCACTTCGCCGGACGCCGACGGGGCGGCCGTCCCGCCGGAGAGCGCCGAGGCCCCGGCCGCCAGGACCACGAGGGCCAAGGCGGCGAAGACCGCCAAGACCGAGGCCGCCGAGCAGGCCGAGCCGGCGGAGAAGCCCGTGCGGGCCCGCCGGACCCGGAAGAAGGCGGAGGCCGCCCCGGTCGAGGAGCCGGTGCAGGCCGTCGCCGCGGCCGAGCCCGTCACCGCCGAGCCCGTCACCGCCGAGGTCGTCGCCGAGCCCGCCGCCGAGCCGGTGGCCGCCGGGACGCCCGCCGAGGAGGCGCCGGCCGCCCCGGCGCGCCGTCCCCGCCGCCGCCGGGTGGTCGAGTCCGCTCCGGTCGCCCCGGCCCCCGTCGCCGAGGAGCCGGAGGCCGTCGAGGCCCCCGCCGAGGAGCCCGAGGCCGAGGAGACCCCGGTCGAGGAGCCGGCCGTCGAGCAGCCCGCGCCCGCGCCCGCCGCCGAGGCGGAGCCGCCGCAGCGGGTGCGCCGCCGCGCCGTCCGCCCCTCCACCGCGCTCTTCCAGGCGCCGGTCTTCCAGGAGCCCGCGCCCTACACGGCTCCGGCCGCCGAGAAGCCGGCCGCCGCCGCGCCCGTCGCGGCGCCCGCCGCCGGGGCCCCGGCCGCCGAGGAGCCCGCCGCCGCCGAGGCCCCGCGCGAGGAGGAGGAGTTCGAGTACAGCGGCGTCGGCCGCCGCCGCCGCGTCCGCACCTCGGTGCGGGTGCAGACGCCGTCCCGCCGCCGGTCCGGCGGCGACAGGCCGGGCGTCGAGAAGGCCGCCGTCGAGAAGCCGTTCGCCGAGAAGCCCGCGGTCGAGAAGCCGGCGGTCGAGAAGCCGGCCGCCGCTGCGCCCGCCGCCGAGGCCCCGGTCGCCGAGGAGCCCGCCGTCGTCGAGGCCCCCACCACCGGCCCCGAGGCCGAGGACGAGTGGGAGGACGGCCGCCCGTCGCGCCGTCGCCGCCGGGGCGGCCGCCGTCGCCGCCGCGGCGAGGCCGAGGACACCGACGCCGAGGCGCCCGAGAACGAGCACCCCGTCCACGAGGAGCCGGCCGCCGCGTCCGCCGACGAGGACGACGAGGACGACGACCTGGCCGCCGGCCTGTCCTCCTCGCGGCGGCGCCGCCGGCGCCGCCGCCGCAGCGGTGAGACCGGCGCCGTCGAGGCCGCCGAGACCACCGAGGACGGCGTCCGCACGGTGGTGAAGGTGCGCGAGCCGCGCCGCCGCTCCACCGAGCCGTCCTTCGACCCGGACGAGGTGCAGTCCATCAAGGGCTCCACCCGTCTGGAGGCCAAGAAGCAGCGCCGCCGCGAGGGCCGCGAGCTGGGCCGCCGCCGGGTGCCGATCATCACCGAGGCCGAGTTCCTGGCCCGCCGCGAGTCGGTCGAGCGCGTCATGGTGGTGCGCCAGAACGGCCAGCGCACCCAGATCGGCGTCCTGGAGGACGGCGTGCTCGTCGAGCACTACGTCAACAAGGAGCAGGCCACCTCGTACGTCGGCAACGTCTACCTGGGCAAGGTCCAGAACGTGCTGCCGTCGATGGAGGCCGCCTTCGTCGACATCGGCAAGGGCCGCAACGCGGTGCTGTACGCCGGCGAGGTCAACTTCGGCGCGCTCGGTGGCCACGGCGGCCCGCGCCGCATCGAGTCGGTGCTGAAGTCCGGCCAGTCCGTGCTGGTGCAGGTCTCCAAGGACCCGATCGGCCACAAGGGCGCCCGCCTGACCAGCCAGATCTCGCTGCCCGGCCGCTACCTGGTCTACGTGCCCGAGGGCTCGATGACCGGCATCTCCCGCAAGCTGCCGGAGAACGAGCGCGCCCGCCTGAAGCAGATCCTCAAGAAGATCGTCCCGGACGACGCGGGCGTCATCGTGCGCACCGCCGCCGAGGGCGCCTCCGAGGAGGAGCTGACCCGCGACGTCCAGCGGCTGCAGCAGCAGTGGGAGGACATCCAGAAGAAGGCCGCGACCGGCAACGCCCCCGCGCTGCTGTACGGCGAGCCGGACATGACCGTCCGGGTCGTCCGCGACATCTTCAACGAGGACTTCACCAAGGTCATCGTCTCCGGCACCGAGGCGTGGAACACCATCCACGACTACGTCTCCAACGTGGCCCCGGACCTCGCCGGCCGGCTCCAGCGGTGGACCTCCGAGGTGGACGTCTTCGCCACCTACCGGATCGACGAGCAGCTGATGAAGGCGCTGGACCGCAAGGTCTGGCTGCCCAGCGGCGGTTCGCTGGTGATCGACCGCACCGAGGCGATGGTCGTCATCGACGTCAACACCGGGAAGTTCGTCGGCCAGGGCGGCAACCTGGAGGAGACGGTCACCCGGAACAACATCGAGGCGGCCGAGGAGATCGTGCGCCAGCTGCGGCTGCGCGACCTCGGCGGCATCATCGTGATCGACTTCATCGACATGGTCCTGGAGTCCAACCGCGACCTGGTGCTGCGCCGCCTGCTGGAGTGCCTGGGCCGGGACCGGACCAAGCACCAGGTGGCCGAGGTCACCTCGCTGGGCCTGGTGCAGATGACCCGCAAGCGGGTCGGCCAGGGCCTGCTGGAGTCCTTCTCCGAGCCCTGCGTCCACTGCAACGGCCGCGGTGTGATCGTCCACATGGAGCAGCCGAGCAGCCACGTCCACTCCGCCGGCGGCGCGGCCGCCGTCGAGGCGGGCCCGGCCGGCGGCAAGCGCCGGCGCCGGGGCAAGGGCGGCGCGGCGCACGAGGAGCCGCAGGCGGTGGAGGTCACCGAGGCCGTCGAGGCGCCGGAGGACTCCGAGGACGGCACCGAGGCGCCGGTCCGCGAGGAGATCGAGGGCCAGCTCGCGATCGAGGTGCCGGGCGTGGCCGAGACGACGGCCGCGGCCGTCGCCGAGCCGGTGGCCGCCGAGGCGCCGGTCACCGAGGCCCCCGTCACCGAGGCGCCGGTCACCGAGGCTCCGGCCGCCGCGCCCACCGGGCGGCCCCGCCGCCGGGCGGTGCGCAAGGCCACGGCCCCGGCCGGTGCGCCGGGCGAGGCGGAGATCGTGGTGCTGCAGGCCAAGGCGGAGGCGGCGCTGGAGTCGGCCCTCGCGGCCGTCAGCCCGGCCGCCGAGCCGTCGGCCGACGAGGCCGGGACCGCCGGGGCTCCGGCCGTCGCCGGGACCGCGGAGGCCGTGGCGGAGCAGCCGGTCGAGCCGACCGGGTCCGACGCCGGGGCTCAGGCCGACGAGGCCGGTGCCACCGCGGCCCAGGCCGGGCCGGCCGAGGCCGGGGAGCCCGCCGAGGACGCGCCCGCCCCGAAGAAGCGGGCCCCCCGCAAGACCGCCGCCAAGAAGACCACCGCCGCCAAGAAGACGACGACGGCGGCCGCGGCCAAGAAGACCACCGCCCGCAAGACCGCCACCAAGCGGACGAGCGCGGCGGCCAAGAAGGCGGCGGCCGCCGAGGGTGATACGGCGGCCGAGTAGTGCCCGGCCCGGGGCGGACACCCTCCGCCCCGGGCCCGTACGGGCCGGTTTGCCCCATCGGCGGCCGGTCCGTATTCTTGACCATCGGCGTGTCTACGCCATGCTCCCGAGCACATCACCTCCCGGGCCTCGCAAGAGGACGACGGGGGAGGCCCCTGTGTCCGTACCCAGGTGGCTGGCATCAGGAGCTCCGACCGAGTTGGGAAAGTAGGTACCGCATGTACGCGATCGTTCGCGCAGGCGGCCGCCAGCACAAGGTCGCCGTCGGCGACGTGCTGGAGATCGACCGTATCGAGGCCAAGCCGGGTGACTCGGTGGAGCTCTCCACCATCCTGGTCGTCGACGGCGAGGCCGTCACCTCCGACCCGTGGGTGCTGGCCGGCGTGAAGGCTCACGCCGAGGTGGTCGACCAGACCAAGGGCGACAAGATCGTCATCCTGCGCTACAAGAACAAGACGGGCTACCGCCGTCGTCAGGGCCACCGCCAGCGGCACACCGCGGTGCGCATCACCAGCATCGACTCGGTCAAGTAAGGGGATAGCCAGATGGCACACAAGAAGGGCGCAAGCTCTACCCGCAACGGCCGTGACTCGAACGCCCAGCGCCTCGGCGTGAAGCGCTTCGGCGGCCAGGTCGTCTCCGCCGGCGAGATCATCGTCCGCCAGCGCGGCACCCACTTCCACCCGGGTGCCGGTGTCGGCCGCGGTGGCGACGACACCCTGTTCGCGCTGACCGCCGGTGCCGTGCAGTTCGGCACCCGCCGCGGCCGCAAGGTCGTCAACGTCGTGGCCGTCGAGGCCTGAGTCACACCAGACTCACAATGAGGGGTGGGCCGGAATGTTCCGGTCCGCCCCTCGTGCTTTACCGCAGACAGACCAGAGACTTCTTCGCACTGGAGGACACCCATGACCACCTTCGTGGACCGCGTCGAGCTGCACGTCGCCGCGGGCAACGGAGGCCACGGCTGCGCCTCCGTGCACCGCGAGAAGTTCAAGCCGCTCGGCGGCCCGGACGGCGGGAACGGCGGTGAGGGCGGCAGCGTCGTCCTCACGGTCGACGCGCAGGTCACCACCCTGCTCGAATACCACCACTCGCCCAAGCGCAAGGCCACCAACGGCAAGCCCGGCGCCGGAGGCCACCGCACCGGCGCCGACGGCCAGGACCTCGTCCTCTCCGTGCCGGACGGCACCGTGGTGCTCGACAAGCAGGGCAACGTGCTCGCCGACCTGGTCGGCCACGGCACCAGCTTCGTCGCCTCCCAGGGCGGCCGCGGCGGCCTCGGCAACGCGGCGCTCGCCTCCGCCCGCCGCAAGGCGCCCGGCTTCGCGCTGCTCGGCGAGCCCGGCGAGGCCCGTGACATCGTCATGGAGCTCAAGTCCGTCGCCGACGTCGCGCTCGTCGGCTACCCGAGCGCCGGCAAGTCCTCGCTGATCTCGGTGCTCTCCGCGGCCAAGCCGAAGATCGCCGACTACCCGTTCACCACCCTGATCCCCAACCTGGGCGTGGTGACCGCCGGCGAGACCGTCTACACCATCGCCGACGTGCCCGGCCTGATCCCCGGCGCCAGCCAGGGCCGCGGCCTCGGCCTGGAGTTCCTGCGGCACGTCGAGCGCTGTTCGGTGCTCGTCCACGTGCTGGACTGCGCCACCCTGGAGCCCGGCCGCGACCCGCTGAGCGACCTGGAGACCATCGAGGCCGAACTCGCCGAGTACGGCGGCCTTGAGGACCGCCCGCGACTGGTCGCCCTCAACAAGGTCGACGTGCCGGACGGCCAGGACATCGCCGACCTCACCCGCGCCTCCCTGGAGGAGCGCGGCTACCGGGTCTTCGAGGTGTCCGCCGCCTCCCGCAAGGGCCTGCGCGAACTGAGCTTCGCGCTCGCGCAGATCGTCGGCGAGGCCCGTGCCGCCAAGCCGGTGGAGGAGTCCACCCGGATCGTGCTGCGGCCCGCGGCCGTCGACGACGCCGGCTTCACCATCGGCGAGGAGGACGGCGCCTACCGCATCCGCGGCGGCAAGCCCGAGCGCTGGGTCCGTCAGACCGACTTCTCCAACGACGAGGCCGTCGGCTACCTGGCCGACCGGCTGGCCCGCCTCGGCGTCGAGCAGGAGCTGTGGAAGATCGGCGCCCAGGAGGGCGACACCGTCATCATCGGCCCCGACGAGAACGCCGTCGTCTTCGACTGGGAGCCGACCATGGCCGCCGGTGCCGAGATGCTCGGGCGCCGTGGCGAGGACCACCGCTTCGAGAACCCGCGTCCGGCGGTCGACCGCCGCCGCGAGAAGCAGAAGGGCCGGGACGCCGCCGAGGCCGAGTACCTCGCCTTCGAGGCGCTCTCCAGCGGCCGCCAGGCCGCCATCGAGGGCGACGACGAGGACTACTGAGCCGACGGCCGGCCCGTGGAACCCGGGAAGCCCC
>NZ_JBHJRC010000096.1:0-27219 GCF_042261735.1 Kitasatospora sp. NPDC056327
TTCCGCCGTCCGGAGGGGCTCAGCCCGCCGTGCCGTACAGCCGGTCGCCCGCGTCGCCGAGGCCCGGGACGATGTAGCCGTTCTCGTTCAGCCGCTCGTCGACGGCCGCGGTGACCACGGTCACCGGCAGGTCGGCCAGCTCGCGCTCCATCACCGCGACGCCCTCGGGCGCGGCCAGCAGCACCACGGCGGTGACGTCGGTGGCGCCGCGCTCGATCAGCATCCGGATCGCCGCGACGAGGGTGCCGCCGGTGGCCAGCATCGGGTCGAGCACGTACACCTGGCGGCCGGACAGGTCGTCCGGCATCCGGGTGGCGTAGGTGGAGGCCTCCAGGGTCTCCTCGTTGCGCACCATGCCCAGGAAGCCGACCTCGGCGGTCGGCAGCAGCCGGGTCATGCCGTCCAGCATGCCGAGGCCGGCCCGCAGGATCGGCACCACCAGCGGGCGCGGGTAGGAGAGCCGGGTGCCGGTGGTCACGGCCACCGGGGTGGTGATCTCCACCTCGTCGGTGCGCACGTCCCGGGTGGCCTCGTACGCGAGGAGGGTCACCAGCTCGTCGGTCAGGCGACGGAAGGTCGGCGAGTCGGTGCGCTCGTCGCGCAGGGTGGAGAGCTTGTGGGCGACCAGGGGGTGGTCAACGACGTGGATCCGCATGCATCGAGGTTAGCCCGCGCCCGGGAGCCCGTACGACACGCCGTGCCAGGGCGGGCCGGGGACCGCTCCGGCGGGTGCTCACTCCACCGTGACTCGCCGTGACTCACCGCGAACGTCCCGGACGGATCGCTCTCCTGTGGTATCAACCCGGCCGATCTGGGAAAGTCAGGTGCTGTGACGAGCAACCCGAACCCCGGGCACGGCTCGGCGGACGAGGCCGCGACCTCGTCGGGCGGCCGCTCGGGCCCGCCCCCGGACCGTCCGGAGACCGAGGCGGAGCGCCGCCGGCGCCGCGCCGTCTTCCTGCGCGAGCTGACCGAGGCCCGCGAACTGCGCGAGCGGGTGCAGCCCCGCCGCACCAAGGAACGCCGCATGCGCGAAGCGATGCGGATGCGAACCTTCCGCTTCTGACGGGCCCTCCACCGCTTCTCCACAGTCCGGCTCCCGACCGGCCTCCGGCGGCCGTCCGGCGGCCGGGCCTTCCGACACGACCTGCAAAGACGCGCTGCAGAACACCCCCCGCGGAGCCTGGCTTTCTGTCACGATTCCGATGGGACGGTCCGAACAGCGGACCGCCTCTGGCGCGGGGGCGGCCAGTTACGCGTTGCCCGAGAGCGCCGACAGCCGAGACCGAGATCTTGGGAGTGTCCCTGGTGGCGTACTTCGCTGCAGTGCTTGCCCGCTCCGAGGACGGGTGGAACGTGAGCGAGACGGAACTCGACGCCGTCGAGACGCTCGCTGACCTGACCGACCTGGCCCGCGAGGCGGCCCAGGACGACGACAGCGTCCTGGTCTTCATCGAACAGGAGGACGCCTGGTTCGCCATCGTCCGGGTCGATGGCGAGGAGGACCCGCGGATCTTCGTGTCGGACGGTGCCGCCGCCGCCCGCAGCTCCTACGGCTCCGTCCTCACCGACGAGCTGGTCGACCAGGCCGGCGAGAGCGAGTTCGGCGACCTCGACGACCTGGTCGCCGAGTTGGAGGACGACGCGCAGACCGAGGCGCAGGACGACGACGAGGAGGGCGACGGCCGCGGCGGCGTCCCGGTCGGCCCGCTCGGCGACGCCCACCTGCTGACCGAGTTCGGCCTCGCCTCCGACGCACTGATCGCCCTCAGCGGCGAGGGCGCGGTGCCCGGCGACGCCCTGGAGGAGATCGCCGAGGCGCTCGGCTGCGGCGAGGTCCTGGAGGCCGTCCGGTAACACCCCGTGTCCACCACCCGGACGGCCGGGCCACCGCCATGCCCGACACTGGATGCCATGCAGTCCGCCCGCCGCCCGATCCCGCCCCTGCCCGCCCCCGTCCGCCCCGATCCGGTCCGCGACCGCTGGGCGGCGCCGATGCGCCTCGCCGTCGCCGAGGCCGCGCTGGCGCCGGCCACCGGTGACGTCCCGGTCGGGGCGCTCGTCCTCGGTCCGGACGGCGAGGTCCTCGGCCGCGGCCACAACGAGCGCGAGGCCGTCGGCGACCCGACCGCCCACGCCGAGGTGGTGGCGATCAGGGAGGCGGCCGGGAAGCTCGGGGAGTGGCGGCTGAGCGGGTGCACCCTCGTCGTCACCCTGGAGCCCTGCACCATGTGCGCGGGCGCGATCGTGCTCTCCCGGATCGACCGGGTCGTCTACGGCGCCCTCGACGAGAAGGCCGGCGCGGCCGGCTCGCTCTTCGACGTGATGCGCGACCGGCGGCTCAACCACCGCCCCGAGGTGATCCCGGGGGTCCTCGCCGACGAGTGCGGCGAGCAGCTCCGCGCCTTCTTCGACACCCACCGCTGAACCACCCCCGAACCACCCCCGGACCACCGCCGGACCGGCGCCGGACCACCGCGGGCCGCCCTCCCCGATACGGATTTCGTTCCCGCGCCACCCGTCCGGTAGAGTTCCCCTCGGTAGCGTGTCCGAGCGGCCAAAGGAGCACGCCTCGAAAGCGTGTGTGGGGGCAACTCCACCGTGGGTTCGAATCCCACCGCTACCGCCAGCAGGACCGAGGGCCCGTCCGGTGAACCGGACGGGCCCTCGGCGTTCCCGCGCACCCTCGGGCGCGGAAAAGGGCTCCGTACCCGCCGGCCGATGACCACCAACGCCTGTCGAGTACGGAGCCTGGAAAGAGGGGGAGCGGTTCGGGGGGAGTGACCGCTCCCCCGGCGGAGTCCCACAACCGGGGCCGCGTCGGGGGGTGTCGCGGCGCCCGGTCCCACAGCGGGGATCTCCGGATCCACGTACCGGGGATTCCTGCCAGATTCCCGGTACACGGACCATCCTGCCGCGCGCTCCCGGCCGGGGCACCCGGAGAAAGACCCCTGTCCCGGGGACCTTCGTCCCGCCGGGTGAACGCGTCGCTCACGCGGTAGGCCGTCCGGGTGGATAAGCTGCCCGTTGCACCGGGCCGCTCGGGGACCGAGCGACGGCGGCCCACAGCAGGGAGGAAGGTCACCGGATGGCGCAGGCGAAGAAGATCGGAATGGTCCTCCTGCTCATCTTCGTGCTCTACACGATCATCACCTCGCCCGCCCGCGCGGCCGAGCTGGTCCAACTGGGCTTCGAAGGCATCTCGAACGCCGCCAAGGCGGTCGGCACCTTCATGACCGGTCTGGTGAAGTAGGCCGCGCCGGCCCGGCGGGACGGGCCCCTGCGGCGGGCCGGACGGCACCGGCTACCGTGGGCCCGACATCCGACCCCGTCCGCGAGGAGCGGCACCGTGATCCGCCACCTGGTCCTGTTCAAGCTCAACGAAGGCGTCAGCAAGGACGACGAGCGCGCGCTCGCCGGCGCCAAGGCGTTCGCCGAGCTCGGTCCGGTCGTCCCCGAGCTGCGCGAGTGGGAGTGCGGCTGGAACACCACCGACCGCGACATCGCCCACGACTACGCGATCAACAGCCTGGTCGAGGACCGCGAGGCCCTCCAGGCGTACCTCACCCACCCGGCGCACCAGGCCGCGGCGGCCCAGTGGCGCGAGTTCGCCACCTGGGTGATCGCCGACATCGAGGTCTGATCCCGGCTCGTCCCCCGGACGGCCCCGGCGCCCCGCCCGACATCCGGGCGGGGCGCCTTGCTCCGTCCCGGAACGATCACCGCACCGCCGCTCCCCCGTCCGCCGGACTCCGGGCGGCGCATCGACACACCTCCGTGCGGTACTTGCCCGATGTGCGCCCGCCTTGTGATGCTATGACCGGTTTTGCCGGACATGGCGAGGTGCTGAACGAGTCGCGACACCCGGTCCGCAGGCCCCACCGTTGTCGACTTTGGGAGGGGTGACGTGTCCGTGCGGACACCAGGGAGCGCGCCGGACGACGAGGTACTGGCCGCCGTGATCAGCCCCGCCGGGGAGCTCCGCCCGGACGGTCTGCGCGGCCCCGGCGGCCGCCCCGCCGTCGACGTCCGCACCCTCACCCGGGTGCTCTTCGAGCGGCTCGCCGAGCTGCCCGCCGGCAGCCCCGAGCGCGAGCGGGTCCGCGCCGCGCTGATCGAGGTCAACATCCCGCTCGTGCGCTACGCCGCCACCCGGTTCCGCAGCCGCAGCGAGCCGATGGAGGACGTCGTCCAGGTCGGCACGATCGGCCTGATCAACGCCATCGACCGCTTCGACCCGGGCCGCGGCGTGCAGTTCCCGACCTACGCGCTGCCGACCATCCTCGGCGAGATCAAGCGCTACTTCCGGGACAACGTCCGCACCATGCACGTCCCCCGCCGGCTCCAGGAGCTCTGGGTCCAGGTCAGCGGGGCGATGGAGGAGCTCACCGTGGTGCACGGCCGGGCCCCCAAGGTGCCGGAGATCGCCGCCAGCCTGCGCATCCCCGAGGAGGACGTCCGGGCCTGCCTGGACGCGGGGCGGGCCTACAACGCGGCCTCCCTGGAGGCCGCCCAGGAGCACGAGGGCGGGCTGGCGCTGCTCGACCGGCTCGGCTACGAGGACGCCGCGCTGGCCGAGGTCGAGCACCGGGACATGGTCCGCCACCTGCTGGTGCAGCTGCCCGAGCGGGAGCGACGGATCGTCATGCTCCGGTTCTTCGCCAACCTGACCCAGTCCCAGATCAGCACCGAGCTGGGGATGTCCCAGATGCACGTCTCCCGGCTGCTGTCCCGGATCCTCACCAGACTGCGGACCGGCAACTCCTGGGAGGACTGACCGCCCGCCGGTCCGTCACGGCCCGATGGCCGGACCACGGCGGCGCGTCACCGCCGTGTGACATCTCGCGGTACCCGGGTTTGCCGGGGACCGTGCGCCGGTATGCAGGGTGGAAGGGGGGCCGAGGGCGGCACGGGAACGTTCCGCCCGCGGTGCCCGTTGGACCGTCAGTCACGAGGGGGTGGGTGCATGTCCGGAGACCTGGGCACTGCGGAGATCCACGCTGCGGAGATCCGCACCACGGAGATCCACGTCGCGCGGATCCACGCCGGGGCGGCCGATTCCGCGGGGATCCCGCCCCAGCGCGCGGCGACCGCGCCGGACGTCGGACTCGACACCCGGACCCTCTCCCGCTCCCTCTTCGTGCGGCTGGCCGCGCTCGACCCGGACAGCGCCGAGCACACCTACGTGCGCGACACCCTCATCGAGCTCAACCTGCCGCTCGTGCGCTACGCCTCGGCGCGGTTCCGCAGCCGCAACGAGCCGATGGAGGACATCGTCCAGGTCGGCACGATCGGCCTGATCAAGGCGATCGACCGCTTCGACCCGGAGCGCGGGGTCGAGTTCCCGACCTTCGCGATGCCGACCGTGGTCGGCGAGATCAAGCGCTTCTTCCGGGACACCAGCTGGTCGGTGCGGGTGCCGCGGCGGCTCCAGGAGCTGCGGCTGGCGCTCACCAAGGCCGGCGACGAGCTCTCCCAGCGCCTCGACCGCTCGCCCACCGTGGCCGAGCTGGCCGTCTGCCTCGGCGTCAGCGAGGAGGACGTGGTGGAGGGCCTGGCGGTCGGCAACGCGTACACCGCCAGTTCGCTGGACTCCAACCCGGGCGAGGAGGACGGCGAGGGCCCGCTGGCCGAACGGCTCGGCTACGAGGACCTCGCGCTGGAGGGCGTGGAGTACCGCGAGTCGCTCAAGCCGCTGCTGGCGAGGCTGCCCCCGCGGGAGCGCCGGATCATCATGCTGCGCTTCTTCGGGAACCTGACGCAGTCCCAGATCGGCGAGGAGATCGGCATCTCGCAGATGCACGTCTCCCGGCTGCTGACCAAGACCCTCACCCAGCTGCGCGAGGGTCTGACCACCGAGGGCTGACCGGCGCGGCCCCACCACCGGGGGCGGACCGGCGCCCTGCCCCTCAGGGCTCCAGCAGGTTCGCCCGCAGGCCCGCCAGGACGGCCTCGTCCAGCCCGAGGCCGTCCGCCCAGAACGCCCCGAAGTCCGGCCAGCCGGCCGCGACCTCCGCGAACGCCGCCTCCAGGTAGGCGCGTTCGGCCCGGAACACCGGCAGCAGCAGGCCGGGGTCGCGCATCAGACCGCGCTCCCGGAAGCTCGCCATGACCGCGTCGACCACGACGGCGGACCGCTCGTTGGTCAGCAGGTAGTCGGCGAACACCGTCTCCCTGTCCACTCCGAGCGCGGTCAGCAGCACCGCCGCCGTCCAGCCGGTGCGGTCCTTTCCGGCGGAGCAGTGGAACAGCAGCGGGGCGCCGCCCGGGTCGGCCAGCAGGCGCAGCACACCGGCGAACCGTTCGCGGGCGATCCGGTCGGTGACGAACCAACGGTAGAGACCGGTCATCATCGCGGCGGCGCGGCCGTCGCCGAGCAGGGTGTGCTGCTTGTCCGGATCACCGTTCGCGAGAGCCTCCCGCAGAGTAGCGTGAAGATCGAAGGCGGGGGCGAAAACCGGAAGTTGGTGGATCGTCATGCCTTCGGCGAGCCGGTCCGCGCCGGCGTCGCGAACCTCGTCCGGACTGCGCAGATCGACGATCCGCCGCAGGCCGAGCGCGGTCAGCCGGCCGAGGTCCTCGTCGGTGAGCCTGACGAGACCGTCGCTCCGCAGCGCCACGCCCGCCCGGAGCACCGGCCCCCCGGCGGTACGGTAGCCCCCGAGATCCCTGGCGTTCACGGCGCCGAGCAGACCCAGGCTGCGGGCTGCCTGAATTGCGGCGGTCTCGGTCTGCTGCTCGGTCACTCGACGACCTCCATTGGATATTCGGACGGTGACGTTGTACAACACTGAGCGATATTGCATGAACCTGCCCATCGAAACGGCAGGATGTGCGAGAGTGTCACGTGCAACGCCGCCAGTGTAGGGTCCGGTTCATCCGTCGGATCGCACGATGGGTGAGCAGCGGTGACGCTGGGTTCCGGGTTTTAATTCTTAATTCATTATTTGCGCAGCCGGTGCGGTTTCGGCCACAATCAGCGCCCTCATGGCCTGACCATGAACGTTGGTAACAGATTCGCTGCACTCCTGCCCATTCGGTCCCACCTGGAACGGAACTTCCACCAGGATGGGCGCCGGGCAGCCTGCTGCCCGCGAACAGCTACAGGGCAGGTCACGCACGCAGCGGAGCGCCCTGCCCAGGGGAGGAATGACAACATGGGTCGAGCGACCCGGAGAGTCGCCGCGTGCGCGGCCGCCGTCCTGCTGGCCGGAGGCCTGCAGTCGTCCATCGCGCACGCCACCACCACCACGCCCCGGATCGACCTGACGGTCCTGGTGATCAGCGACGGCGGGCCGGCCACGGCCGCGATCGCCGCCGAACTCAAGAACCAGGGCACGCCGTACAAGCTGGTCGACCTCAACGACACCGGCCGTCCGGTGATCGACGCGGCCTTCCTCAGCGACACGGTGAACGGCCAGCCCCGCGGCAAGTACCAGGGCATCGTGCTGCCGAACGACAACCCGTTCGCGGCCGGCTCCGCGGAGATGGCCGCGATCGCGACCTACGAGGCCGCGTTCGGCGTCCGCCAGGTCGACGCCTACACCTACGCCCGCCCCGACGTCGGCCTGAACTGGGCCGTCAACCCGGGTTACATGGGCAAGCTGGACGGCTTCCAGGGCGAGGTCACCACGGCCGGTCTGAGCGGCCCGTTCAACTACCTCAAGGGCAGCGTCCCGTTCGAGGACAACGACCCGGCGGTCAACGAGAGCTACGGCTACCTCGCCACCCCGCTGGCCACCTTCCCGTCGGGCGCGAGCTTCACCCCGCTGGTCGAGGTCCCCATCCCGGGCAGCACCGCCAAGGGCTCGCTGGTCGGCGAGTACACCCACGCCGGCCGCAAGGAACTGGTCGTCACCTTCGTCTACAACCAGTACCAGCAGCAGTACCGCCTGCTGGCCCGGGGCATAGTCGACTGGATAACCCAGGGCGTCCACCTCGGCTACGACCGCAACTACTTCGCGGCCCACGTCGACGACGTCTTCCTCGCCGACGACCGCTGGGACACGGTGCTCAAGTGCACCCCCGGCGACGTCACCTGCCCCCCCGGCACTCCGGAGAGCGCAAGCCCGATCCGGATGACGGTCGCCGACGCGCAGTACGCCAAGCAGTGGCAGATCGACCACAACTTCACCATGGACATGGTGTTCAACGGCGGCGGCAGCGAGGACTGGAAGGCCGACCACGAGACCACCACCGATCCGGTGGTGGACCAGATGCTGGCCGACCAGAACAGCTACCGGTGGATCAACCACACCTACACCCACCCGTACCTGGGCTGCCAGCAGGACGTCTCGGTCGTCCCGTGGAAGTGCACCAAGTCCGCGTCGGGCGCGACCGTCTGGGTCAACCAGGCGACCGTCACCGCCGAGATCAAGAACAACCTCGACTGGGCGGCCGCCCGCGGCCTGCAGCTCGACAAGACCGAGCTGGTCACCGGTGAGCACTCCGGTCTGCTGACCGCCCCGCAGGAGACCAGCGACAACCCGTACCTGGCGCCCTCGCTGGCCGCCAACGGGGTCAAGTGGACCGCCAGCGACGCCTCCCGCGAGCCCGCCCAGCGGGCCGTCGGCGCTGCGCTCACCGTCCCGCGCTACCCGATGAACATCTTCTACAACGCCGCCACGGCCAAGGAGGAGGCGGACGAGTACAACTGGATCTACACCAGCCAGGCCAACGGCGGCAGCGGCGTCTGCGAGGTCAACGCCAACTCGACCTGCCTGCCGACCCCGCTGGACGTCAACACCGGCTTCCAGTCGTACATCGTTCCGCTGGAGGCCCGGATCGACCTCGGCCACGTGCTGAACAACGACCCGCGGCCGCACTTCATCCACCAGTCGAACCTGTCCGAGGACCGGATCGTCTACCCGGTGCTGGAGAAGATCCTCTCCACCTACCGTTCGCTGCACGCCGACAACACTCCGATCGTGAACCTCGCGCAGAAGGAGCTCGGCCTGGAGTTCCAGCGTCGGGCAGCCTGGAACACCGCGATCAGCTCCGGTCAGGTCACCGCCTACCGGGTCGGCGACACCGTCACGGTCACCGCCCCGGCCGGCGTCCAGGTCCAGGCGACCATGCCGACCGGCACGGTCCAGCAGCTCGCGATCGGCACCGCCGCGTTCGGCACCGCCTACGCCGGCGCGCTCTCCGGCTGGGTCAAGCCCGGCCAGCTGCAGAGCGGCGTCCAGCTCCAGCTGCCCGCCGCGGGCACCCCGGCCGCTCCGGCCGGGACCAGCCCGAGCGTCGCGGCCAAGTCGGTCCCGGCCCCGGCGCCGGCCGACACCAAGGTCGTTCCGCAGGGCACCGCGGACGCCGTCCCGGCCGGTCCGGGCGACACCGACCGCACCGACGCGCCGACCCTCGTGCCCGGCAGTGGGGCCCCGGTTGCGGGCAAGGACGCCGCGACTGGTACCACTGCTGGTAGGACGACGGCCGGCAACACCGGGAAGGCGCCCGGCAAGGGCGGCACCCAGCAGCACGGCAAGGCCTCCGGGGGGAAGGCCGAACCCGTGCGGAAGACCGCCGGTACGTCCGGCAACCGCTAGTCAGGTGAACCCGGTGGCGGCCGCGACGCGGCGGCCGCCACCGGCACCACCCGAACCGGCCCACCCGGCCGGAGCTTGAGGCAAGAACAGGAGGGGGGAGGGAGATGCGCGTCACCCTGCTCACCGAGGGGACGTATCCGCACCAGCACGGCGGCGTGAGTGTCTGGTGCGACCAGCTCGTGCAAGGCATGCCGGACGTCGACTTCGACATCATCGCCGTCACCGGGACCGGTCACGAGCCGCTGGCCTGGGAGCTGCCCGCCAACGTGCGGTCGGTCACCACGGCACCGCTCTGGGGCCCGGCATCGGAGGGCAAGCCGCCGCGCGGCAAGGAGATGCGGCGCTTCCTCAACGCCTACGAACGGTTCCTGCACTCCCTCCTGGATCCGGTCTACACCACCCACTTCAGCACCGAGCTGTACGGCTTCGCCGACCTCGCCCAGCGCGGGCTGCTCAGCCCGGCCCTGCGCAGCGAGCGCGCCCTGCGCACCCTCCAGCACGTGTGGACCCGCGAGTACCTCTCCACCGCCGTCTCCCGGCCCACCATGAACGACGCGCTCAACGCCACCGACCTGCTGGAGCACGCGCTCCGCCCGCTCTCCGCCCAGCCGCCGCGCGACGGCGTGGCGCACGCGGCGAGCGGCGGTCTGGCCACGCTGCCCGGGCTGATAGCCGCCCAGCAGTTCGGCGTACCGTTTCTCCTCACCGAGCACGGCATCTACCTGCGCGAGCGCTACCTCGGCTACCGCACCGGCCCGTACCGCTGGCCGGTCAAGGCACTGCTGCTGGGCTTCTACCGGATGCTGGCCGAGGAGAGCTACCGGCGGGCCGCCCTCGTCACCCCCGGCAACCGGTACAACCGGCGCTGGGAGGAGCGCGGCGGCACGCCGTCCGCACACATCCGCACCGTGTACAACGGCGTCGACCCGGCGGCCTTCCCGCCCGCCGGTCCCGAGCCGGAGACCCCCACCCTCAGCTGGGCCGGCCGGGTCGACCCGATCAAGGACCTGGAGACGCTGATCCGCGCGTTCGCGATCGTGCGGCGCGAGATACCCGACGCCCGGCTGCGGCTGTTCGGCGGCACGCCCAAGGGCGGCGAGGCCTACCGCGAGAAGTGCGAGGCCCTGGCCGCAGAGCTCGGCACCGCCGACTCGGTGGTCTTCGAGGGCCGGGTCGCGGACATCACCGACGCCTACGCGGCCGGGAACGTGGTGATGCTCTCCTCGATCAGCGAGGGCTTCCCGTTCACCCTGATCGAGGCGATGTCCTGCGGCCGCTCCACCGTCTCGACCGACGTCGGCGGGGTGCGCGAGGCGGTCGGCGACACCGGTCTGGTCGTCCCGCCGCGCGAGCCCGAACCGATGGCCGCGGCGGCGATCGAGCTGCTGCGCGACCCGGAGCGCCGGGCCCGGCTCGGCGAGCAGGCCCGGCTGCGGGTGATCGAGCAGTTCACGCTCCGCCAGAACATCGACGGCTTCCGCGGCATCTACACCGAACTGCTGGGCACCGCCCGCTGGCTGCCCGAGGGCGTGGTCGACGTCACCGACGGCCCGCCGGACCCGGGCTGGGAGCAGGGCCCGGGCTTCCCGGCGCGCAGCGAGGTGACGGCATGAACGAGCGCGGCCAGCGAATCATCGACAGGTGCGCGTCCCGCGAAGCGGCCGCCGAGCGCAGCGAGGTGGGAGCATGAGCGGCCCCCTGCGTCTGGTGCCGACCGAACCCGACGAGACCGTCCAGCTGCGCGTCCTCCCGCTGAAGCGGCGCCGGCCGAGCCTGCCCGCACAGCGCTCCGCACCGGAGGCGGACCAGCTCCAGCTCTCCCCCGACCCGCTCGACGAGCTCGCCGACCGGCTCCGGGACATCTGCGCCGACGCCGTCCACCCCTACGAGATCGCCGCCATCCTGGAGTCCGACGGCCTCTCCGACGAGCAGGCGGGGCTGCTGTACGGCCGCCCCGACGCGTTCACCGTCGCCGAGGAGCTGTTCGAACGGGTCGAGCGCCGCTACCCCGGGCCGAGCGCCGAGTTCGCCAACCCCTGGCGCGCCGACCCCTGGCGGTGCGTCGTGCGCGGTCTGGTGTTCGCCCTGCCGGGCCTCGGCTACCTGCTCGGCGCCAATCTGTTCGCCGCCGACCGGATGCGCTTCGGACTGCCCTCGGGCATGCTCGCGCTGTCCGTCGCGACCCTGGTCAGCTGGTCGTGGAACCAGGCGCTGGCGCACCGCGCCTACGCCTGGCTCGGCCGCGGCCGGCGGCGTTCCTCGGCGACCTGCCTGGCGATCGGGGCGCCGGTGGGCGCGCTGATCGCCTCCGCCGCCGGGTACGTGGTCGGCGGCCCGCTGGGCTCGCTCTGGTTCGCCGCCGGGCAGTCCGGCTACCTGGCGGCGGCCACCGCGCTGCTGGTGCTCGGCCGGGAGAAGTTCCTGCTGCTGGCGCTGGCACCGTCGGCGGTCGGCGCGGGCGTGGTGCTCGCGGTCGACGTGCCGCAGGCGGTCCGCACCTCGGTGCTGCTGGCCTCGCTCGGCCTGGCCGTCGGGCTCGCCGCCCGGGAGCTGATCCGCTGCCGGCGGGGCGAGAAGGAACCGGTCCCGCTGCGGCTGCCGCTGCACAAGGAGATCCCGCACCTGCTGTTCGGGCTCGCGGTCGGCACCCTGACCCTGATCGCCGGCCTCGGGGTCACCATCCACCAGGCGGTGCGGACCGGCAGCGCCGAGGGCGCCTCGGCGAGCCCCACCGGCCCGGCCATGATCGCCCTGACCCTGAGTCTCGGCCTCGCCGAGTGGCTGCTCTTCCGCTACCGGGCGATGGCCGTGGCCGCGCTGCGCACCAGTCACACCCCGGTCGAGTTCGCCCGCCGCACCGGTGGCGTGCTGCTCGGCTGCCTGTTCATCTACCTCACCACCGTGGCCGCCCTGGACGCAGCCGCCACCGTGCTCTGGCCCGGCGCCCCGGCGCTGGGCGTCCCGGAGCTCGGCGCACTGCTGCTGCTGGGCGGTTCGCTCTGGCTGGCGCTGCTGCTGAACGCCTTCGGGCTCAGCTGGAGCACGGCCCTGATCTGTCTGGCAGCCGCGGGCGCCGAGTGCGCCGGGCTGCTGACGGGTGCGGATCCGACCGTCCTGCAGCTGATCGGCTGCGGGGGCGCGGCGGCGGTACTCACCGCCACCGCCGGGCCCGTCCTCGGCCGCACCACGAAGCACCGCTGACCCACCACGCACGGCTGACCGGCGCAGCCCGGAGCAGCACCGACGGAACAGCACCACCCGTACCAACCCGGCCGGGTCACCACACCGTCGCACCACCCGGCCGGGTCCGTACGGCCCGTCCCCAGAGAACACAGGAAGCGAATACCCATGAGCAGCGTCGCCGTCACCGGAGCCGAGGGATTCATCGGCTCCCACCTCGTCGAGACCCTGGTGGCAGACGGCCACCAGGTCCGCGCGATGGTCCAGTACAACTCGTTCTCGTCGTTCGGCTGGCTGGAGACCCTCCCGAAGGAGGTGCTGGACTCCGTCGAGATCGTCCTCGGCGACGTCCGCGACCCCGGCTCGGTCAACGGCCTGGTCAAGGGCACCGAGGCGGTCTACCACCTGGCCGCCCTGATCGCGATCCCGTACTCCTACCGGGCCCCGCACTCGTACGTGGACACCAACGTCACCGGCACCCTGAACGTCCTGGAGGCCGTGCGCCACCTGGAGATCCCCCGTCTGGTGCACACCTCGACGAGCGAGACCTACGGCACCGCGCAGACCGTGCCGATCACCGAGGACCACCCGATCAACACCCAGTCCCCGTACGCCGCCTCCAAGGCCGGCGGGGACCGGCTGGCCGACAGCTACCACGCCAGCTTCGAGACCCCGGTCGTCACCCTGCGCCCGTTCAACACCTTCGGCCCGCGCCAGTCGATGCGCGCCGTCATCCCGACCGTGATCGCCCAGATCGCGGCCGGCGAGACCGAGATCACCCTCGGCGACCTGCGTCCCACCCGCGACTTCATGTTCGTCAAGGACACCGCGCTGGCCTTCCGCACGGTCGGCACCGCGCCCGCCGGGACCGTGGTCGGCCGGACCTTCAACGCCGGCACCGGCGGCGAGATCTCGGTCGGCGACCTGGTCACCCTGGTCGGCAAGCTGATGGGCGTCGACCTCACCGTCAAGGAGGACGAGCAGCGCATCCGCCCGGCCAACTCCGAGGTCATGCGTCTGGTCGCGGACGCCACCCGGCTGCGCACCGCCACCGGCTGGGCCCCGGCCCACTCGCTGGAGGAGGGCCTGGAGCAGACCATCGAGTTCTTCCGCGACCCGGCCAACCTGGCCCGCTACAAGACCGACATCTACAACGTCTGACCCGGCTCCGCCTTCCGTCCGCTCCCGGCACCGAAGGCCCCTGTCGCTCCGACTTCCGTGGGGGAACCACCATGCACGCAGTGATCCTGGCCGGCGGTAAGGGCGTCCGGCTCCGTCCGTACACCACCGCTCTTCCCAAGCCGCTCGTCCCGATCGGCGACCAGCACGCGATCCTGGAGATCGTGATGCGCCAGCTCGCCGCCGCGGGCTTCAAGACCGTCACCCTGGCCATCGGCCACCTCGGACACATCATCCGGGCCTACGTCGGCAACGGCTCCCAGTGGGGGCTGCGGGTCGGCTACGCCGTCGAGGACAGCCCGCTCGGCACCCTCGGTCCGCTGCTCACCATGCAGGACCGGCTGCCCGAGCACTTCCTGGTGATGAACGGCGACGTCCTGACCGACCTGGACTTCGCCGGGGTGCTCAAGCACCACGAGGCGTCCGGCGCCCCGCTCACCATCGCGACCTACGCGCGCCAGGTGAAGATCGACTTCGGCGTGCTGACCGCCGAGGACGGGAACATCACCGGCTTCCAGGAGAAGCCGAGCATCGACTACCGGGTCTCGATGGGCGTCTACGGCGTCTCCCGCGCGGCCCTCGCCAAGTACACCCCCGGTCTGCCGCTCGGCTTCGACGAGCTGGTGCTCGACCTGCTGGCCGCCCGGACCCCGCCGTCCGCCTACGAGTTCGACGGCTACTGGCTCGACATCGGCCGCCCGGACGACTACGACCGCGCCAACGCCGAGTTCGCGCTGAACCGCTCGCTGCTGCTCCCGGGCGAGCCGGACGGCGCCGCCCCGGCGGCCGGCGAGGGCCTGTACGCCGTGCCGAACGGCCAGGGTCTGCCGATCCCCGCCGCCCGGACCGCGCCCGACGCCGCCGACGGGCAGCCGGCCGCCACCGCGGTCCAGGCGGGCCCCGAGAACGACGGACGGGCCGCGTGAGAATCCTGCTCCTCGGTGCCGACGGCTTCCTCGGCCGGCACGCCGCCGCCGCCCTGCGGACCATGCCCGGTGCCACCGTGCTGACCGCCGGGCGGCGGCCCGACCACGACCTCCGCCTCGACCTGGCCACCGCCGGGGCCGGGGAACTCGGCGAGGACCTCGCCGCGCTCGCCCCCGACGCGGTGGTGAACTTCGCCGGCGCGGTGTCCGGCAGCGCCGTGACCCTCGCCGAGGTCAACGCCCGCGGCCCGGCCGTGCTCTGCGAGGCGATCGGCCGGGGCGCCCCGCGGGCGCGTCTGGTGCACATCGGCTCGGCCGGCGAGTACGGCGTCTGCGCCCCCGGCAGCTCACTCGCCGAGGACGCCGACGCCCGCCCGGTCGGCGTCTACGGCGCCACCAAGCTGGCCGGCTCCCTCGCGGTGGCCGGTTCGCCGCTGGACGCCGTGGTGCTCCGGGTGTTCAACCCGGTCGGCCCGGGTGCCCCGGCCGGCTCGCTGCCCGGCCGGCTCGCCGCCGAGCTGCGCCGCGCCGCGCCGGAGGGCGCCGACGGCGTGGTCCGGGTCGGGGACCTCTCGGCCCACCGGGACTTCGTCGACGCCCGGGACGTCGCCGGCGCCGTCGCGCTGGCGGTCGCCGCCCCGGGGCCGCTGCCCCGGGTGCTCAACCTCGCCTCCGGGCGGGCCCGGCCGGTCCGCGCGATCGCTGAGGGCCTGGTCGCGGCGGCCGGCTTCACCGGCCGGATCGACGAGAGCGGTGCCGGCTCCGAGCGCTCCGCGGCCGTCTCCTGGCAGCAGGGCGACGTGTCGGCCGCCGCCCGCACGCTGGGCTGGCACCCGGAGACCGGTCTCGACGAGACGCTGCGCGACCTGTGGGCGTCCACCGAACCGCTGGTCACCGCATGACCGGGGGCACTCACCCCGACGGCCGCCTGCTGGTGCCGCTGTACGTCCACCCCGCGGTGGACCCGGCGGCCTGGCAGGCGGTCGCCGCCGCCGACCCGCAGCGGATCGCCGCCGTCGTGCTCAACCTCGCCGACGGTCCGGGCGATCCCGACCCCGTGTTCACCGAGGCCGCCGAGAAGCTCCGCAAGGCCGGCCTCCCGCTGCTCGGCTACGCCGACACCGACTACGGCCGGCGACCGCACGCGGCGGTGGTGAACGACATCCTGACGTACCGTCAGCGCCACGGCATCACCGGCGTCTACCTCGACCAGGTGTCGGCCGCGGCCGGCGCCCTGTCGCACTACCGGCGGCTGGCCACCGCGTCCCGCGCGGCCGGCTGCGCCACCGTGGTGTTCGGCCACGGCGACCACCCGGACCCCGGGTACGCCGAGGTCGGCCTGGCCGACCTGCTGGTCACCTTCGAGGGCGACTGGGGCGCCTACCAGGAACTGGCCCTGCCGCTGTGGACCGGCCGGCACGCCGCCGCCCGGTTCTGCCACCTGGTCTACGACGTGCCCGCCGAACGGGCCGCGGACGCCGCCGCGCTGATCGCCGCCCGCCGGGCCGGGGTCGGCTGCGCGGTGCCGGGAGCCGGCCAGAACCCCTGGAGCACCCTGCCGCACCAGCTGACCGAAGAACGGCCCCTCACCCAACCCACCTGACCCCAACCGGAGTCCGTGCACCGTGACCAGCCGTCCCCGGCCCCTGTGGGCCGTCCTCGCACTCGCCACCGCCACCGCGCTGCTGGCGACGTCGTGCAGCAGCTCCGGTTCGGACGACGAGGACGACTCCTCGGCCGACGCCACCCCCGCCCCACCCCCGGCGGCCACCGCCGAACCCGTGCCGGGCACCCCGACCACCCCGGCCGCCACGGACACGCCGACGGTCCCCGGCACCCCGTCCGCCACCGCCGCCCCGGGCACGCCGACGACCCCCGGCACTCCGCCCGCCCCCGGCACGCCGACGGCCCCGCCCGGTACCCCGGGCACGCCGGGCACCCCCGCGGCACCCGGCACTCCCGGCTCACCGGGGACGCCCGGAACCCCCGCCACGCCGCCCGGCCCGGCCGCCACCGGCAAGCCCGGCGCCACCGGCGCCCGCTGGCAGCCGGCCCCCGGCCTGGCCTGGCAGTGGCAACTCGGCGGCTCGGTCGACCAGTCCGTCGACGTCCCGGTCTACGACATCGACGGCTTCGAGACCGACGCCTCCGTGGTGGCGGCCCTGCACGCCAAGGGCCGCAAGGTGATCTGCTACATCAACGCCGGTTCGTGGGAGGACTTCCGACCCGACTCCGCCGCCTTCGCCCAGGCCCTCCAGGGCTCCGGCAACGGCTGGAAGGGCGAGAAGTGGTTCGACATCCGCAAGCTCGACCAGCTGAAGCCGCTCATGGCGGCGCGCTTCGACATGTGCAGGCAGAAGGGCTTCGACGCGGTCGAGCCGGACACCATCGAGGCCTACAACCAGAACAGCGGCTTCCCGCTCACCGCGGACGACCAGCTCCGCTACAACCGCATGCTCGCGACGCTCGCCCACGAGCGCGGCCTGGCCATCGGGCTGAAGAACGACCTGGAGCAGGTCCCGGCGCTGCTGGGCGACTTCGACTTCGCGGTGAACGAGGAGTGCGCGCAGTTCGACGAGTGCGCCCGGCTCTCCCCGTTCATCCAGGCGGGCAAGGCGGTGTTCCACGTGGAGTACAAGCTCGGCACCGAGCGGTTCTGCGCCAAGACCAAGGGCCTGGGCTTCAGCTCGATGCAGAAGAAGCTCGAACTGGACGCCTGGCGGAAGCCCTGCTGAGGGAACAGGGACCGGTGGACCGGCTTCGGCGGACCCTCCGTCCGCCAGGCATTCCGTCGTACGGGGACTACTTGACGGCGAGCCAGACGACGGCGCCCAGCACCGCGAGGGCGACCACGGCGATCACCGCGATCAGACCGGTGCGGCTGCTGCCGCCGTTGCTGCTGCTGCCGTAGGTGTTGACGGAGCCCGGCGCCTGGGGTGCCGGGCTCTCCTCGACGAAGGCACGGAACATCTGGGTGCTGCCGGCGGGGTCGTACTCGTTGTCAGCCATGGCAGGGACTCTAACGAATCCGCGGACCGCCCCGACACCCGGACTCCGCGCTACGGGGCGCTACGGACGCACGACAACCGTGTGAAGTACGGCACGATCACGGAATGACCCCCCGGCTGATCGGGTTGACTCGGACCATGACCGATTCCCGCAGCGACGCCCCCCGTTACGTGCAGCTCGGCACCTCCGAGCTCTCGGTTTTCCCGCTCTCCCTCGGCGGCAACGTCTTCGGTTGGACCGCCGACGAGGCCGAGTCCTTCGCCGTCCTCGACGCCTACGCCGCGGCCGGCGGCAACTTCGTCGACACCGCCGACACCTACTCCTCCTGGGTCCCGGGCAACACCGGCGGCGAATCCGAGACGATCATCGGGAAGTGGCTCCGCAGCCGCGGCAACCGCGACGCCGTGGTGATCGCCACCAAGGTCGGACTTCACCCCGGGGCCCGCGGACTGGGCGCCGCCAACATCAAGGCCTCCGCCGAGGGCTCGCTGCGCCGCCTCGGCGTCGACCACATCGACCTCTACTACACCCACCAGGACGACGACACCCCGGTGGAGGAGTTCGTCACCGCGCTGGACGCGCTGGTGCGCGAGGGCAAGGTGCGCGCCGTCGCGGCCTCCAACATAGGCGCCGAGCGGCTCACCGAGGCGCTCGCCTTCGCCGGGCGGGAGGGCCTCGCCCCCTACGTCGCCGTCCAGCCGCACTACAACCTGGTCTCCCGCGGCACCTTCGAGGGCCCGCTCGCCGACACGGTCGCCGCGCACGGCCTCGCCACCGTGCCGTACTACGCGCTGGCCTCCGGCTTCCTCACCGGCAAGTACCGGCCGGGCGGCGACGGGGTGGCCAGCGCCCGCGCCGAGGGGGCCGGCCGCTACCTCGACGACCCTCGCGGTCCCAAGGTGCTGCAGGCGCTCGACACCGTCGCCGCCGAGCTGGACGCCGAGCCCGCCACCGTCGCCCTGGCCTGGCTCGCCGCCCGGCCGACGGTCGCCGCCCCGATCGCCAGCGCCCGCACCGCCGGCCAGCTCCCGCCGCTGCTGGCCGCCGCCGCGCTGGAGCTGACCCCGGCCCAGACCGCGCTGCTGGACGACGCCTCCGCCTGACCGGCCGGGGCCGGACGGGGCCGCGCCGCCCACCCGCTCGTGGACGGCGCGGCCCCGGCGTTCCCGCCGGGTGCCCGCCGACCGGGCGGGCCCGCTACGGGCGGCCGAAGTGGGTCGGGCGGAAACCGCTGCTGACCGTCGACACCCGGACCGTCTTCCCCGGCCGGGGCGCCTCGACGAACTTCCCCCCGCCCAGGTAGATCCCCACGTGGTGGATCCCCGAGGCCCGGCCGCTGTCCGACCAGAACAGCAGGTCACCGCGGCGCAGCTGCCCCGCCGTGATCGGCGTGGTCGCCGCGTACTGGTCGTCGGCCACCCGCGGCAGGGAGATGCCCGCCCGCCGGTAGGCCTGCTGGACCAGGCCCGAGCAGTCGTAGCCGGAGGGACCGTTGCCGCCCCACACGTACGGCTTGCCGAGCTGCGCGAGCGCGTAGTCGATCGCCGACTCCGTCCGCCCGGTGGAGCGCACCGCCTCCGAGGAGGTCCCGCCGGAGCCGGCCTGCGAGGAGGTGCCCCCCGCGGACTGGCCGGTGCGGCTCAGGTAGACGTCGCGGTGGCTGGTGTAGCGCCACTCGCCGGCGGCGTTCCTGAACCAGTACTTCGACCCGTCCCAGCCCTGCCGCACACCGGCGGATCCGTTGGAGACGCCGGAGTCCCCCGATCCGCCGGACCCCCCGGAGCCCTTGCCGGCGTCCGGCGACACCTGGCCGGAGCCGGCCGTGGCGCCCCCGACCGCCTTGGTGTACACGGCGTAGTGGCTGGTGTAGCGCCACTCGCCGCTGCCGTTCTTGAACCAGTACCTGGACCCGTCCCACCCCTGCTTGCCCGGCGCGGCGTGCGCGGCCCCGGCACCGGCGGTCAGGCCCACCGCCCCGGCCCCCGCCAGCACGGTGGTGGCCAGGCAGGTGTTGCGCACCGCCCGGTGTATTCGGCCCCCGCCGTGCGGATCAGCCGTACGCGCGGTGCGCGGCCGGGCCGCGCAGTTCGGGCAGGCGCAGCCCTCGACGGCGGGGATGCTGCCGAGGCTCTCCTCGAAGCCGATCAGCGCCGCACCGGTGCCGTCGCCGCCGCCGCTCCCCCCGTTGCCGTCCCCACCGCTGTCCCCGCCGCCCTCCGCGAACGCGAGTCCGGTGTCCGTGCCGGTGGCTATCCTCATGCCGGTCGTCCTTCCTTCCGCCCGGCCCGGGCGGCCGGGGACGGTACCGAGGCGGCCACTCCGGCCGGGGCGACGAAGGCGACCAGCAACTGTTCCATCAGCGCGCTCCGGGCGGCCTCGTCCAGCTCGTGCGCGGTGGCGCGTTCCAGCCGGCGCACGGCGAGCGCGGCCGCCTCCACCGCGTCGTCCACCAGCACCGTGCGCAGGCCCGCGTCCAGGTCGGCGAGCCGGCGGCGGCGCATCGACTCCGCCACCTCCGGTGCGTACTCCAGCGCGAGCGGCTGCGCCGAGTAGACCTCCAGGCCGGCGGGGGCGACCTCGGCGGCCAGCGCCCTGGTCAGCTCGTCGGCGAACCACTGGCCGTCGCGCAGCGCCGGGCCGGGCGCGGCGTTGCTGTCGCAGGGGAGCGTGGACGCGGTCCGGGTGAGCACCGCCTGGACCTGCTCCCGCAGGTAGCTCTCGTGGTCCTCGATGGCCAGCATCGCGCGCGCGGTGTCCTTCACCCGCCACACGATCAGCAGCCGGACGACGATCGGCGTCCCGGTGCGGTCGACGACCTTGACCGGCTCGCTGCGCCAGTGCCGCAGCCGGACGTCCACCCGGCGGCGCCGCAGCAGCGGGTTGACCCAGACCAGGCCGGTGCGGCGGACGGTGCCCCGGTAGCGGCCCCAGCGGGTGAGCACCCGGGTCTCGCCGCCGGCGTTGGCCAGCAGTCCGGCGAGCGAGAGGACGACGAACAGTCCGGCGACGGCCACGGCGGTCACCGAACGGGCGGTCACCTCGGCCCGGCCGTCGAGGGCGGCGGCCGTGCGGAGGTCGGGCAGGGCGTCCCAGTAGGGGATGACACCGTCGCGCAGCAGCACCAGCAGGACGGCCGCCGTGCCGAGCAGCAGTCCCAGCAGGGCGACCCAGCCGGGCAGGGCCGCGGCGGTGTGCTCGCGGAGGGTCTGGTCGGCGCGCGGGGGGCGGCGCGAGGTGACGGCGGTCGCCGTCCCGGCCGGGACGGCCTCCGGCTCGGCCTCCGTGAGCGGGGCCATCAGCGCCGTGCGGGCCAGGGTGTCCGCCGGGTCCGCCGTCTCCAGTGGATCGCGCAGGTCGACGGGGACGCCGGCCGGGCCCGGGACCACCACGATCGGAGTGGTGGCCGGGCCGTGGTCGGCCGGCTCGGCAGGGCGGGGCGTCCGTCCGGCCCCGGCCAGCGGGCTGGCTCCGAAGGCGGAACGTTCCGGCAACCCCGGGGGGAGGGGCTTGGGCAGGTGGTCGGGTCGCTGCGAAGAATCGCGGGTGACGTCCATGCACGGATCCTCAGGTTCAGTGTGTCGCGCAACGGGCGGCCCGGATCTGACGGGCAGTGCCAGAGTCAGGCTAAGTTCATACGTCATCAAATGCGACATTTGAGGTACTGCGTGTCGACATTTGCTGACGAATCATCTGAAGCCCGACCTGACGCGCAGGCACATGAGCGGATGGTGGGGCGGTTCAGCTCCGCCGGTGGCCGGTCTCCCGGGCCAGTGCCCGGCGCGCGATCAGCCCGATCCCGGTGAGCAGCAGCAGGACCCCGGCGAGCGCGCCGCGCCAGCCGTACGACCGGTGCCGGTCCGCGGCCGTCGACGACGGCGGCTCGGCCTCCGCTGCCGGATCCGCGGCGCCGGCGGCCTGTTGCCGGTCGCGCTCGGGCGGCGCGGCCGGCCCCCGGTCGGGCCGGTCCCGGTCCTCGCCGGGAGCGGGGACGGCGGCCGGGGTCACCGAGGGGGCGGTGGAGGGGGCGGCGGTCTGCCCGGACGGCGGCGTCGCCGAAGGGCTCGGGCTCGGGCTCGGGGCGGTCGGGGCCGGGGGCGTCGGGAGTGAGGAGGACGGGGCCGGGGCCACCGGGGCCGGCGACGTGCTCCGGACGGCGCTCCGGGCCGGGGAGTGGGCCGGGGACGGGACCGGGGAGCCGGTCGCCGACGGACGGGCCGCGGTCGGCGAGGGGGACGGCAGCACCGGCCGGACCGCCGCACCGCCCACCGGCGGCACCACGATCGGCAGCAGCCCGTCCGGCACCGGCCCCCACCCGGGCTCGGCGCCGGACGAGGGGACCGGCACCACGGCCGGGGTCGCGGTCGCGATCCGGGTCGGGTCCGCGGTGGGAGCCACGGTCGGGGCCGAGGTCGGGAACGGCGGCAGCGACGAGGAGGGAACGGAGGCGGACGGGGACGGAAGGGGGAGGGTCGGGGACGGCAGGGCCGGCGTGGTGGGCGCGGCAACGGACGGCGTGGGAACCGCGGGGCTGGACACGGACGGTGTGGGAACCGCGGGGCTGGACACGGACGGTGTGGGAACCGCGGGAGCCGTCGCCGCCCCGGTCGGGGACACCGGCGGCGTGGGGGCCGGCGTGCCCGTGGGAGCCGCGCCGGCGGAGGCCGTGGCCGTCGCCGCGGACGAGGCCACCGGGAAGGACGGCGACGTGCCGACCGGCGGTACCGACGCGGCCGCCGTCGGCCCGGTGCCCGGCACCGGGGTCGCCGGGGTCGCCGGGGGAACCGGCGTGACGCCGCTCGCGACCCGGACCTCCACCGCTTCCGCCGCCGTCCCGTTGCCCGCCCGGTCGGTCGCCGTGACGACGAGCCACTGCTCCCCGTCCGCCAGGTCCCGGTTGGCCGTGCACGTCCAGCTGCCGTCGACGGCGGCCGTCGCGCCGCAGGCCACGATCCGCGCGGCGGCGCCGTCGCGGTCCGGGCCCGCGGTGACGAGCACGCCCGCGCCAGGCTCGGCCTTCCCGGCGAGCCGGGGCCGGGCGGACCGGACGGTCTCGCCGGCGGCCGGGGCGGTGAGCACCGGGCGGTCCGGCGCCACCGTGTCGACCACCAGCTCCACGGGCTGCCCGCCGGTCCGGTGCCCGGCGAGGTCGGCGGCGGCCGGGGTGAGCCGGTGCCGCCCGTCCGGCAGGTTCTCCACCGGCAGGCAGGACCAGCCGCCGTCGGCCCGCACGGCCGTGCTGCACAGGTCGTTCTCCTCGCCGCCGGACGCACCCGGCCCACCGGGGCCGTCGGCACCGCCGGACGGCCGGTCGGTGACGATGACGGTGCTGCCCGGCTCACCGGTGCCGGTCAGCTGGAGGCCGGGGTCGTTGGTGAACTCGGGCAGGGTGAGCACGGGCACGCCGGGCGGCGCCGTCCGGACGGTGATCCGCACCGGCTCGCCGCGCAGCACCGCACCACCGCCGGCGGTCTGGACCGGGGTCAGGGTGTGCGGGCCGTCGCCCAGGGCCGCGTCCGGGCGGCAGGACCAGTCGCCGCCCCGGGCCGCCCGGGCGCGGCAGAGCGCGGTGTCCCCCTCGCGGATCTCGACGGTGGCCCCGGACGCCGCGCGCTCGCCGGAGATCCGGGGGCGCGCCTCGGTGACGGTGCTGCCGTCGGCGGGCTGGGCGATGTCCGGGCGGACGGCTCCGACGGTCAGCCGGATCCGCTGGTCGGCGACCTGCCCGGAGTCCGCGAAGCCGTCGGCGGACACCAGTTGGGCGGCGTCCCGGCCGATCCGCAGCCGCGCCCAGGTCTCCCCGGAGGAGGCGTTGCCGGGGACGGTCCACCCCAGGGTGGCGCTGCGCTCGCCGGGGGCGATCCCGGTCTGCACGCGTTCGGCCGCGTCGAAGCGGCCGTTGTGGTCGAAGTCGACCCAGCCGACCAGGGTGGCGGGCGCGTCGCCCACCTCGACGGGCACGGCGAGCCGGTAGGGGCGGCCGGCCTCGGCCTCCTCGGGGTAGCCGACGGCCGGGTCGGCGCCCTGGTAGTCGCCCCGGCCGGGCTGGAGCGCCGGCGGCGGGGCGGCCTCGCCCCGGGCGCGGTTCCCGGCACCGTCCGCACCGCCGGCGTCCGCACGGCCGGCGTCGGCGCCCCGGAACAGCAGGGCCGGACGGGCGTCGGGCCGGGCGCCCCGGGTTCCGGCGTCCCCGCCGAGGAAGAGGTCGGACAGCAGGTGGGAGGCGTTGCCGTAGCCCTGCGGCGCGGTGCCGACCCCCTCGTCCAGGGTGACCGTGTAGGCCTGGACGAGCGGTCCGGAGGCCGCCGGGGCGGCGGTGGCGCTCCCCGTCCCGGCGGTGGAGCGCTGCTCGACGCGGAAGACGGCGGAGCGGAGGGTGCCGGCCAGTTCCAGGCTGCCGCCGGCAACGGATCCGGACCCGCCGTCGGTGCCGGCCGCCGCCCGGGCGGGGGCGAGTGCGTTGCCGCCGACCGTCCAGCCCGGCCAGTCGGTGCGGTTGACCAGGGACGGGGCGGCCGGGGAGCCGCCGGTCACGGTGAGCCGGGTCCCGGTGACGGTGGAACCGGATTTCCCGGTGCTGGTTCCGGCCAGTCCGCTGAGGTGCAGCCGGGGATTGCGCACGGGCCGGGAGAATTCCAGCCGCAGCGTTCCGACGGTCCGCCAGGAACCGTCCGTCTGCGGACGGTCCTCGGAGATCCGGAAGGTCTGCGCGGGATCACCGGGCCGGATCCCGTCCGCGTACGACGCGGTGGAACCGCTGATTCCGGAACGTCCGGCCAATTCCCCCGGAGCGGCCTCGGCGGCCACCCCCGGAGCGGCGGAGAAATCCAGCCGGACGGAGAGCCCGGAGGGCAGCACCGCGCGCCGTTCGGCGCTCCAGGTGCCGGGTGACTGCTGGGCGGCCGAGGGTGGCGGGTTCCAGCCGACCAGCAGCCCGGTTGCCAGGACCGCGGCGGCGACGGCCGCAGCCGGGAACTGTCGGTTCATCCGGCTCTCCTTCGCATCGGCTGCCGGACGGCCTGGGTGGCCGGGCAGTCTGGACACAAGATCAGACAAAACGGAATCACGATCCTGGGCCGGTCATACCGCGACACTTGCGCTATCGGCCGCACGGCACCCGATTGGCGGCCCTCCGACCGGCAGGACGGGATGTACCCGAAAGGACTGCATTTCATCCATTAGGCGGGGTATCACGGGGTATCGCGAGGAATCCGGCGGCGCCGGCCGGCCGGTACCGACCGGTGCCGACGATTCACCGGCCAACCCTGTTCGAATTGCCGGAGCGCTCAGTAGAGTCGGGGGCCGTGACCATCAACCCCGTTCTCATCAAGAGCAGTTTCGCGTTGGTCGAACCGCACGGCGTCGCCGTCGCCGGGTACTTCTACGACTACCTCTTCGAACACCACCCGGCGGTCCGGGACCTGTTCGCCGAGCACATCGACGAGCAGCGGGACCTGCTCTGGGCCGCGCTCGGCACCCTGGTCGCCAGGCTCGACGACACCGAGACGCTGCAGCGCGTCCTGCGCGACCTCGGTGCCCGGCACGCCGGCTACGGAGCGCTCGTCGACCACTTCCCCGCCGTCGGCGAGAGCCTGCTCGCCACCCTGGCGCACCACGCCGGCGACGCCTGGACCGAGGAGACCGAGGCGTCCTGGACCGCCCTCTACGGCGTGATCAGCGACACCATGGGACAGGCCCTCACCTCCGCGCACCAGTACCGGCGCTAGGCGGGCCGCGGTGCCCTTCGACCCCGCGGTCGTCCGCGCGAACTTCGCCGTCGTCGAGCGCCGCGCCGACCACCTGGCCACCTACTTCTACGCCCACCTGTTCGCGCACAACCCCGGGCTGCGGCCGCTCTTCCCCCACGACATGTCCGAGCAGCGCGACCGGCTCCTCGCCGCGCTCACCTCGATCGTGCTCCGGCTGGGCGAACCCGAGCGGCTCACCGGCTACCTGCGCGCGCTCGGGCGCGACCACCGCAAGTTCCAGGCCGCGCCCGAGCACTACCCCGCCGTCGGGGCCAGCCTGGTCGCCGCGCTGCGGCACTGCTCCGGGCACTCCTGGACACCCGCGACCGAGCGGGCGTGGACCGAGGCCTACGCGGTGATCGCCCGGGTGATGACCGGCGCCGCCGCCGAGGTCCCGCCGGGGACGCCGGCCTGGTGGGAGGCCGAACTCGTCGCCCGCCGCCGGCCCGCCGCCGACATCGCCGTCCTCACCCTGACCCCGATGCGCGACTACCCCTTCGTCCCCGGCCAGTACCTCACGCTCAGCAGCCCGCGGGTGCCCAGGGTGTGGCGCCCCTACTCGATCGCCAACGCGCCGCGGCGCGACGGGACGCTCGAACTGCACGTCCGCCGGGTGCCCGGCGGACGGCTCAGCACCGCACTGGTCGGCGACATCGCGCCCGGCGAGCTGCTGCGCCTCGGTCCCCCGCTGGGAGGGGCGGTGCTCGACCCGGCCTCGGACCGCCCGCTGCTGGCGGTGGCCGGCGGCACCGGCTGGGGGCAGATCCGCGCCCTGCTGGAACAGCTGGCCGTCCACGCGCCCGGCCGGGAGGTCACCCTGGTGCTGGCCGCCCGCAACGGCACCGAGCAGTACGGCCTGCCCTGCGTCGAGCGGCTGCTCACCCGGCTCACCCGGCTGCGGGTGCTGCTCGCGGCACCGGGCCCGGCGGAGGGCCGGGACGGCGCCGTCGCCCTGGTCCGCGAGACGCTGGCCCGCGAGGCACTGGCCTGCGGGGGCGACTGCTCCGGCCGGGACGTCCACCTCAGCGGTCCGCCGGACCTCGCGCCCTCGCTCACCGCGCTGCTGACCGGCCTGGGCGCCGATCCGGACCGGATCCGGCACGACCCGGTGCCGGAGACCTTCAACCGGGCCCGGCCGCTGACCTCCTCGGAGTGGTTCCTGGACCACCGGGACGTCGCCTGGATCAACCGGACCGACCTGGGCTGATCCGGCCCGGGCCGGAAGGGGCCGGTCGGGCCCGGACGACGGAGAAGCCCCCGGCCGGTGGCCGGGGGCTTCTCGCTGGTGCGCTCAGCAGGATTCGAACCTGCAACCTCTTGATCCGTAGTCAAGTGCTCTATCCGTTGAGCTATGAGCGCAAGTGCCGGACGGATCCGGCCTTGCGGGGTTTGGTGCGCTCAGCAGGATTCGAACCTGCAACCTCTTGATCCGTAGTCAAGTGCTCTATCCGTTGAGCTATGAGCGCTCGCCCTGGTGAACGTTGCCGCCGGGGCGTTGCGGGGACAACATTACATGACCTGCGGCGCGGGACGAAATCGATTGATCCGGGCACCCCGGGCACCCCGGCGCGGCCCCTCCCGGGCGCCGGCGGGCCGCCGCCCGGGATGCGAAGAGCCCCGCCGACGGGATCGCTG
>NZ_JBHJRC010000097.1:0-27137 GCF_042261735.1 Kitasatospora sp. NPDC056327
GGCCCCCTCCTTCCCGAAGGAGGGGGCCGGGGCCCGTCCGCGTTCCCCCGCTACTTCTTCCGGGAGAGCCAGTCCAGCGCCTGCTTGGCGACCGTCTCCAGGTACGGGCCGCTCAGCGAGGTGTGGTCCTGGGTGCCGATCGAGGTGTTGGAGACCAGCGCGAGCCTGCCGTCCGGCATCGGCGCGAACCAGCCGCCACCGCTGGAGCCTTGGGTCATGTTGCACCCTATGGTGAGCATCGACGGGCGCTTCGGGTCGAAGGACAGCCGGGTCGGCTTCCCGCCCTCGCACTTGTAGAGCTCCTGGCCGTCGAACGGCTTGTAGAGCGGGTAGCCGATCGCGGTGGCCGCGATCCGGTCGCGCGGGGCGTCGAACCAGACCGGGACGGCCCCGCCCACCGTCTCCTCCAGCGACTTGCCGGTGTCGTTCTGGTTGCCCACCCGCATGATCGCGAAGTCGTACTGGCTCGCCGAGTCGCCGGTGCCGCCGCCCTCGACCAGCCACTGCGGGGAGGTCACCACGTCCTTGGCCCACCAGGTGCCGAGCGGCGCCAGCTCGGACAGCGGGGCCTTCTTGCCGCCGCTGGAGGCGCCCGAGTTGTTGTAGGCCGGGATGAACACCAGGTCCTTGAAGTAGTTGCCGCCCTTGCCCGGGTGCACGCAGTGGCCGGCCGTCCAGACCAGGTTGCTCCTGCCGGGGCGCGCCGGGTCCTGGATCACGGTGGCCGAGCAGTTGCCGCGGCCGCCCTCGGCGGAGAAGAAGATCTTCCCGGAGGGCTGCTTGGTGTACGGCCGGGGCACCGGCACGGCCTTGACCACCGGCGGCTCGGGGTCGGTGACCCCGGCGTCGTCGGCGGGCTTGGCGGTGGGCGGCGCCGGGTCGGCCGGCTTGGAGTCGCCCATCTTGTCCGGGTTCCAGAAGTCCTTGATGACCGGGTTGTTGAAGACGTGCTTGGACGCCCAGTTGTCCCAGTCCTCGAACTTCCACTTCGTCAGGTCGTCCCAGCTCTTCGGCAGGCCGTCGAGCAGACCGGTCGGCAGGCCCGAGGGCAGAGTGATGCCGCCGATCACGCCACTGCCGCCCCCCGCGGCCGAGGCGGAGACGGACGCACCCGCGGTGGGCGGCGGAGCGGCGGTGCCACCGCCGCCCGCGGGCCCCTCCGGGCCGCAGGCGGTGACGGCGAACAGGGTCCCCGCCGCGAGGACCGCGGCCGCGGCTGACCGGTGGATCACTGGCATGTGTGCTGTCCCCCTGGTGGTTCGGTGCGGTCGGCGGACCGCCGTGCTGGAGTCTCCCACTGGTCACGAGGACGGCCCCGGGCGGCCCCCGGGTTCCGGCCCGGCGGGAGCGGTCACCGATCCGTGACGCGGGGGCGCCCGGCCCGCCGGCGGACCGGCCCCGTTCCGTCCCGCGCGGCGGACAATCACCCATCTTCACCCGGACGAGTGAGCGGCCCTTGTGATCACCCCTCAGGGATAGGTAACCCTTACCTGACGCGACGGTGCGAGCGCCCGCGAGTTCTCTCCACCCCCGCGCGTCGGTACTCCACGCGCACCAAGGAGCAGCATTGAGCACCGCCCTGACCGGAGCCCCGCCCGACCTCCCGGCCCGACTCCCCGCCCCCGCGACCACCGGCAACCACGCCACCGCCGCCGGCCCGGCCCCCGCCGACCGGCTGCTCCACCCGGACCCGGCCGTCGCCGCCGAGCAGGCCGCCCTGGAGGCCCTGCTGCGCTGCTGGGCCCGGGAGACCGGCGCCCTGCCCGGCCCGGACGGGCACCTGCGGATCGCCGTCCTCGGCGGCGCCGCCCGGCTCTCCGCACCGGTCCGGCACTGGTCGCCGGCCGGCTGGCACCGGTTCGGCCCGGCCGTCCTCGCGGCCGGCGAGGCCGTCGCGGCGGCGGGGACCCCCTCGGCGCGGGCGGCCGGCGACACCGCGGCGGACACCCCGGTGGACGCCGTCACCGCCGCCGCCCTGCTGGCCGCCGCGGCCGCCGACCGGCCCGACCCCGGGCAGATCGCCGACCTCGCCGCCCGGGTCGCCGACTCGGTGGTCCGCACCGCCGACATCCTCGCCCACCACCGCGCCGCCGGCGCCCCGGTGCCCGGCGGCCCCGAGCGCTCGGAGTTCCTCGCGACCGAGCAGTCCCTGCTGCTCGGCCACCCGATGCACCCCACCCCGAAGAGCCGCGACGGCCTCGGCCCCGCCCAGAGCGCCGCCTACTCGCCCGAACTGCACGGCTCCTTCCAGCTGCACTGGTACGCGGTCGACCGCGACCTGCTCGCCGCCGGCTCCGCCGTCACCGAGAGCGCCGACCGGATCACCGCCCAGCTCCTCGGCGACCCGGCCCAACTGCCGCCCGGCACCGCCGCCCTGCCGCTGCACCCCTGGCAGGCCCGCGAACTCGCCCACCGCCCGGCCGTCGCCGCGCTGCTCGCCGAGGGCCGGCTGCACGACCTCGGCCCGTGCGGCGACGCCTGGTACCCCACCTCCTCGGTGCGCACCGTCTACCGGCCCGGCACCCCCTGGATGCTCAAGCTCTCGCTCGGCCTGCGGATCACCAACTCCCGCCGGGAGAACCTCCGCAAGGAGCTCCACCGCGGACTGGAGATGCACCGGCTGCTGGAGAGCGGGCTCGGCGCCGAGTGGCGGGCCGCGCACCCCGGCTTCGACATCGTCCGCGACCCCGCCTGGATCGGCGTCGACCACCCCGGCCTCGGCGACCCGGGCGGCCTGGACACCGTGCTGCGCGCCCAGCCCTTCGCCCCCGGCGACCGCGCCCACTGCGTGGCCGGGCTGGTCGCCGAGCAGCCGCACCGGGCGGCCGCCGGGGGCTGCGCCGTGCCGTCCCGGATCGGCGACCTGCTGCGCACGCTCGCCGCCCGCACCGGCCGTCCGCGGGCCACCGTGACCGCCGAATGGTTCCTGCGCTACCTGGACGCCGTCGTCCTGCCCGTCCTGTGGCTGGACGGCCGGGCCGGCATCGCCCTGGAGGCCCACCAGCAGAACAGCCTCGTCCTGCTGGACGCCGACGGCTGGCCGGTCGGCGGCCGCTACCGCGACAACCAGGGCTACTACTACCGGCAGAGCGCCGCCGAGCGGCTCGCCGCCCGGCTGCCCGGCCTCGGCACCCGCAGCGACACCT
Source organism: Kitasatospora sp. NPDC056327 (assembly GCF_042261735.1). Classification (NCBI taxonomy): domain Bacteria; kingdom Bacillati; phylum Actinomycetota; class Actinomycetes; order Kitasatosporales; family Streptomycetaceae; genus Kitasatospora; species Kitasatospora sp. NPDC056327. The sequence goes on from NZ_JBHJRC010000097.1 coordinate 3,147, forward strand.
TCCTCGACGACCCGGTGATCGACCACCACTTCGCCTACTACCTGGGCATCAACCACGTCCTCGGCCTGGTCGGCGCCCTCGGCTCCCAGCGGCTCGCCGACGAGGCGGTGCTGCTGGCCGCCCTGCGGCGCTTCCTGGCCGGCCCGGCCGCCACCGCCACCGGCTCCGCGCTGCCCGGCCTGCTGCTCGACGCGCCGGTGCTGCCCTGCAAGGCCAACCTGCTCACCAGGATCAACGGCCTGGACGAACTGGTCGGGCCGGTCGCCACCCAGTCGGTGTACGTCGACGTCCCCAACCCGGTGGCCCGCGCGTGACCGGGGGCGCCCGTGACGAGCCGGCCGGGTGGGACGCCATGCCCACCGACGCCGGGGAGTTCCGGCTGCGCCTGGTCCGGCTCCCCGCCGACCTCGGCCTCCTCGCCCGCTGGATGAACGACCCCGAGGTGGCCGCCTTCTGGGAGCTCGCAGGCCCGCCGGCCGTCACCGAGCACCACCTGCGCGGCCAACTCGGCGGCGACGGGCACAGCCTGCCCTGCCTCGGTCTGCTCGACGGCGCCCCGATGAGCTACTGGGAGGTCTACCGGGCCGACCTCGACCCGCTCGCCGCGCACTACCCGGCCCGGCCCCACGACACCGGCCTGCACCTGCTGCTCGGCCCCGCCGGCAGCCGCGGCCGGGGCCTCGGCGCCACCCTGCTCGCCGCCCTGGCCGACCGCCTGCTGCGCGAACGGCCGCGCTGCGCCCGGGTGGTCGCCGAACCGGACGTCCGCAACCGGCGCTCCGTCCGCGCCTTCCGGCGGGCCGGGTTCCGGCTCGCCGCCGAACTCGACCTGCCCGGCAAACGGGCCGCCCTGATGGTCCGCGACCGCACCCCGCACCCCGCCTAGGACTGCACCCGCCTCATGGACACCCCAGCACCCCCGCCCGGTCCGTACGACCTGCTCGGCGTCGGCACCGGCCCGTTCAACCTCTCGCTCGCCGCGCTCGCCGAGCCCGTCCCCGGCCTGCGCACCCTCTTCTGCGACCGGCGCCCGGAGTTCCGCTGGCACCCCGGGATGCTCGTCGACGGCGCGCGGATGCAGGTGCCGTTCCTCGCCGACCTGGTCTCCCTGGTCGACCCGACCAGCCCCTGGTCCTTCCTCAACCACCTGCGCGAGGAGGAGCGGCTCTACCCCTTCTACTTCACCGAGCGCTTCCAGCTCACCCGGCGCGAGTACGACCACTACTGCCGCTGGGCCGCCGAACGGCTCCCCAACTGCCGCTTCGGCACCGAGGTCACCGCGCTGCGGTGGGACGGCGACCGCTACCGCGCCGAGCTTCGCGAGACCGCCACCGGCCGGGTGCGGACCGTCGAGGCCCGTGCCGTGGTGCTCGGCGTCGGCACCCGGCCGGTGCGGCCGGCCGCCTTCGCCGGGCTCGAAGGCCACCCGCGGGTCTTCCACTCCGCCGACTACCTCGACCGGCGCGAGGACCTGGCCGGCGCCCGGGACGTCACCGTCGTCGGCAGCGGGCAGTCCGGCGCCGAGGTCTTCCTCGACCTGCTGCGCCGCCACACCGGTGACGGGGTGCGGCTGCGCTGGCTCACCCGGACCCGGGCACTCGCGCCGATGGAGTACTCCAAGCTCGGCCTGGAGCACTTCACCCCCGACTACACCCGGTACTTCCACGGCCTGCCCGGGGAGGTCAGGGACACCCTGGTCGACGCCCAGTGGCAGCTGCACAAGGCGGCCTCCGCCGAGACCCTCGCCGAGATCCACGACCAGCTGTACGAACGGACGGTGGGCCGGCCGGTCGGCGAAGCGCCCGTCGAGATCACCCCCGGCACCGCCGTCACCGGCGCCCGGCCCGGCCCCTGCGGCGGGGTCGAGCTCGACTGCCGGCACACCGACTCCGGCACCGGCCACCTGCTGCGAACCGACGCCGTGGTGCTCGCCACCGGCTACCGGGCCGCCCGCCCGGCCGCCCTGGAACCGCTGGCCCACCTGGTCGACTGGGACGAGGCCGGCCGGTACCGGACCGACCTCGACCACCGGGTGGCGATGCTGCCCGGGGTCACCGGCGGGCTGTACGTGCAGAACGCCGAACTGCACACCCACGGGGTCGGCACCCCCGATCTCGGGCTGGGCGCGCACCGGGCCGCCGTGATCCTCAACGCCGTCGCCGGGCGGACCGTCCACCGGCTGCCCGGGCGCACCGCCTGGACCGGGTTCGCGCCGCCGCCCGTGCCCGTGCCGGCCGTCCCGCCCGCCTCCGCCGTCCCGCCCGCCTCCGTCCTTCCCCGACCCCAGGAGCCGTCCCGTGCCGCAACCGCCGGCCGCTGAACCGCCGCTGTACCTGCCGCCGCAGCTCACCGCCGGCCACTGGCAGCGGGCCGGCCGCGCACTGCTGGCCAAGATGCTCGGCGAGTTCGCCTACGAGGAGCTCGTCACCCCCGCCGACACCGGGTCCGGCGGGTACCTGCTGGAGCTGCCCGGCGCCGCCTACCGGTTCACCGCCCGGCGCGGCGCCTACCGGAGCTGGCTGGTCGACCCCGGCTCGGTGACCTGCGACGAGCCCGGGGAACCCGACCCGCTGCGGTTCCTCACCCACGCGCGGCACACCCTCGGCCTGCGCGGCGACACCACCGGGCACCTGCTGCGCGAACTCACCGCCACCCTGATCGCCGACGCGCACCTGCTGGCCACCGGCCTCACCGCCGCCGAGCTCGCCGACCTCGGTCACACCGAGCTGGAGGGCCGCCAGGGCGGGCATCCGTGGATCGTCCCCAACAAGGGCCGGATCGGCTTCTCCGCCCTCGACGCCGCCCGCTGGGCCCCCGAGGCCCGCTCCGCCCGCCCGCTGCCGTGGATCGCCGTCCACCGCCGGCTCGCCGAGTACCGGGGCGTGCCCGGTCTCGCCGGGCCCGAGGAGCTGTACCGCCGCGAGCTGGACGACCCGGCCGCGCTGCGCGCCCCGCTCGGCGCCGCCGCCGACGACTACCTGCTGCTGCCGGTGCACCCCTGGCAGTGGGACGAGACGGTGGTGCCGCTGTTCGCCCCGTGGATCGCCTCCGGCGAGATCGTCCCGCTCGGCACCGACGGCGACCTGCGGCTGCCCCAGCAGTCGATCCGCTCCTTCTTCAACGAGAGCCACCCGGAGCGCTGTACGGTCAAGCTGCCGCTGGCCGTCCTCAACACCCTGGTCTGGCGGGGTCTGCCGACCGAGCGCACGCTGGCCGCGCCCGCCGTCACCGCCTGGATCCACGGACTGCGCGACGCCGACCCGTTCCTGCGGGAGGAGTGCCGGGTGGTGCTGCTCGGCGAGATCGCCTCCGTCACCGTCGACCACCCGGTCTACCGCGAGCTGCCCGAGGCCCCGTACCAGTACAAGGAGCTGCTGGGCGCGATCTGGCGGGAGCCGCTCGGGCCCGCCCTGGAACCCGGTGAGCGCGGCCGCACCCTGGCCGCCCTGCTGCAGACCGGCAGCGACGGCCGGCCGCTCGCCGCCGAGCTGATCGCCCGCTCCGGGCTCACCCCCGCCGAGTGGACCGGGCGGCTGTTCGCCGCGATGCTGCCGCCGCTGCTGCACTTCCTCTACCGGTACGGGCTGGTCTTCTCCCCGCACGGCGAGAACGCCATCGTGGTCTTCGACGAGCGGGACGTGCCGGTCCGGCTGGCGGTCAAGGACTTCGTCGACGACGTCAACCTCAGCGACCAGGACCTGCCGGAGCTGCGCGGCCTGCCCGCCGAGGTGGACGCGGTGCTGCTGCGCGAGGACCCGCAGGGCCTGTGCCAGTTCCTGCACTCCGGGCTCTTCATCGGGGTGTTCCGCTACCTGGCCCCGCTGCTGGAGGCGCACACCGGCCTCGGCGAGGCGGAGTTCTGGGCGCTGCTGCGCACCGCGATCCTCCGCCACCAGCGGCGCTTCCCGGAACTCGCCGAGCGGTTCGCGCTGTTCGACCTGTTCCGGCCGCGGATCGACCGGCTCTGCCTGAACCGCAACCGGCTGCTGCTGGACGGCTACGGCGACCGCCCGAACCGCCCGCACGCCGCCCGGCACGGCACCGTGCCCAACCCGCTGGCCGGGGGCGGGAAGGCGCGGCTGCCGGGCCGACGCGACCGGATTGTCACCCCCGCCCCGTAGGGTGGGAGGGTCATGACGAACGACTCCGAATCCCAGCTCCCCGCCGACGCCGGGGACCCTGCGGACGGCGCCCCGGTCGAGGCCGTCCCCCGCGCCCGTGTCCCCGAGCTGCTGCACGCCGCGGTGGCGGCCGTCGGCGGCGTCGAACGGCCCGGCCAGCTCCGGATGGCCGAGGCCGTCGCCGACGCCGTCGACCACGGCGAGCACCTGCTGGTGCAGGCCGGCACGGGCACCGGGAAGTCCCTCGCCTACCTGGTCCCGGCGCTCGCGCACGGGGACCGCGTGGTGGTCGCCACCGCCACCCTGGCGCTCCAGCGCCAGCTGGTGGAGCGGGACTTGCCGCGCACCGTGGACGCGCTCCACCCGGTGCTGCGCCGCCGCCCGCTGTTCGCGATGCTCAAGGGCCGCTCCAACTACCTCTGCCTGCACCGGGCCAACGAGGGCACCCCGAGCGAGGAGGGCGAGGGGCTGTTCGACCCGGTCGAGGCGATGGGCGGCCCGGCCGGCAAGCTCGGCAAGGAGGTGCTGCGGCTGCGCGACTGGGCGGACGAGACGGAGACCGGCGACCGGGACGACATGAGTCCGGGCGTCTCCGACCGGGCCTGGGCGCAGCTCTCGGTCACCTCCAAGGAGTGCCTGGGTGCCAGCCGCTGCGCCTACGGGCAGGAGTGCTTCGCGGAGAAGGCGCGCGAGCGGGCCAAGCTCGCCGACGTCGTGGTCACCAACCACGCGATGCTCGCGATCGACGCCATCGAGGGCGCCCCGGTGCTGCCCGAGCACGGGCTGCTGATCGTCGACGAGGCCCACGAGCTGGTCAACCGGGTCACCGGGGCGGCCACCGCGGAGCTCACCGTCGGCGCGGTGAACCGGACGGTCAAGCGGGCCGCCCGGCTCGCCAACGAGAAGGCCGTGGACGCGCTGCAGGCCGCCGCCGAGAACTACCACGGCCTGATGGAGACCGCCCAGCCCGGCCGGGTGGAGGAGCTGCCCGAGTACCTCGGGTACGCCGTCACCGCGATCCGGGACGCCGCCCGGCAGGTGATCACCTCGCTCGGCGAGACCAGGGACAAGGGGCTCAGCGACGAGGACGCCGTCCGCAAGCAGGCGATGGCCTCCGCCGAGGGCCTGCACGAGACGGCCGACCGGCTGCTCCGGGACTCCGAGTACGACGTGGTCTGGATCGAGCGCAGCGACCGCTACGGGCTGGGCACCGCCTCGCTGCGGGTGGCCCCGCTGAGCGTCTCCGGGCTGCTGCGCGAGGGGCTCTACAAGGAGCGCTCGGTGGTGCTCACCTCCGCCACCCTCAAGCTCGGCGGGGACTTCAACGGCGTGGCGGCCTCGGTCGGTCTGCCGTCCGAGGCCCGGCTGCCGGACGAGCGCACCCCCGGCGACAACCCGGAGGCGGCGGGCGCGGGCTCCGGCGACGAGCCGGTGCCGTCCTGGCGGGGGATCGACGTCGGCTCGCCGTTCAAGTACCCCAAGCAGGGCATCCTGTACGTCGCCAAGCATCTGGCCGATCCCGGGCGGGATCCCGAACGGCCGGACATGCTGGACGAGTTGGAGGAGCTGATCGGCGCGGCCGGAGGCCGGACGCTGGGCCTGTTCTCCTCGATGCGCGGTGCCCAGAAGGCCGCCGAGGTGATGCGGGAGCGGCTGGACCACCGGATCCTGCTCCAGGGGGAGGACACCCTGGGCGAGTTGATCCGCGAGTTCGCCTCGGACGCGACCAGCTGTCTGTTCGGCACGCTGTCGCTCTGGCAGGGCGTGGACGTGCCCGGGTCGGCCTGTCAGCTGGTGGTGATGGACCGGATCCCGTTCCCGCGTCCGGACGACCCGCTGATGAGCGCCCGGCAGAAGGACGTCGAACAGCGCGGCGGGAACGGCTTCATGGCGGTCGCGGCGACCCACGCGGCCCTGCTGATGGCGCAGGGCGCGGGCCGGCTGGTGCGGGCGGCGGACGACCGGGGCGTGGTGGCGGTGCTCGACCCGCGGGTGGCCACCAAGCGGTACGGCGGGTTCTTCCGCTCCTCGATGCCGGAGTTCTGGTTCACCACGGACCGCAACCAGGTGCGCCGTTCGCTGGCGGCGATCGACGCCTCGGCGGCTCCGGTGCGGCCGGTGGCGAAGCGCGGCTGAGTCCGGACCGCCCGGCGCGGCCGGGTGGTTCCCGGGTACGCCGGAGGGGCTCCGCGCGATGTGCGGGGAGCCCCTTCCCGAGGCCGGTGCCGGTGCTGCCGAGGGGCCTGGCGACGGTGCCGGGGCCGGGTGCGGAGGGTCTCCGGTACCTGGTCCCGGCACCGGCGTCAGAGCCGGCGCAGGACCGCCACGACCTTGCCCAGGATGGTGGCGTTGTCACCGTTGATCGGCTCGTACGCCGGGTTGTGCGGCATCAGCCAGATCCGGCCGTCCTCGCGCTTGAGGCGCTTGACGGTGGCCTCGCCGTCGATCATCGCGGCCACGATGTCGCCGTTCTCGGCGACCGGCTGGCGGCGGACGGTGACCCAGTCGCCGTCGCAGATGGCCGCCTCGATCATCGAGTCGCCGCGGACGGTGAGCGCGAACAGCTCGCCCTCGCCGACCAGCTGGCGCGGCAGCGGGAAGACGTCCTCGACCGTCTGCTCGGCCAGGATCGGCCCGCCGGCCGCGATCCGGCCGACCAGCGGCACGTAGGAGGTGGACGGGCGGCCGGCGGTCTCGGCGGTGTTCGGCCGGGCGACCTCGACGCCGCGGACCTCGTAGGCGCGCGGGCGGTGCGGGTCCCGGCGCAGGAAGCCCTTGCGCTCCAGGGCCATCAGCTGGTGCGCCACCGAGGAGGTGCTGGACAGGCCGACGGCCTGGCCGATCTCGCGCATGGACGGCGGGTACCCGCGCCGCTGCACCGAGTCCCGGATGACCTCGATCACCCGGCGCTGGCGCTCGGTGAGGCCGGCCTCGTCGGTGCGGATGCCGGGCGGGCGGCCGGGCGCCGAGCGGGTCGGCGCGGGGTGCGCGTCGTCCAGCACGGGGGAGTGTTCGATGGGCTGGTCCGGAACGCGGCCGACACCGGAAAGGCCCGGGCCCGCGGAGCGGTGGTCTTCGCTACGGTCCATGGAGATGTCCACACTCTGCTGATTCGTGGTGCGCTGCCCCACCTTGAGCTGGGAGTGTTCCTGCACCGGGATGGTGTTGCTTTCGACGGTGTTCACGGCGGCCCCTCTCGACGGCTGTCCTCTCCTTTTTCCAGCCCAACGCCCCTCGTATCGAAAGGTTGCGCCAAACACACGTTCGAGTGAATTATTCGGGAGTTGGCTGACTCGATCAAGGCTTTGTTGTACATCGATTAAATGTTCGATCCGTAGGCGTCCCGGGCAGTTTAGTCGGCGCCGACACGCCCAGGGGTCCACTTCCGTCAAGGACCTACATGTAGTGGCTACAGTCCTCTCCGTGGCCCAGTACTTGTGGTCGAGGCCTCAAGATCGGGTTGCTACCTGCGCCCCGGCATCGCATAGACTCGACCAGTCCGCACGTCCTGCCAGGGAGGGATCCTCAGGTGCACTGCCCCTTCTGCCGGCACTCCGACAGCCGCGTCGTCGACAGCCGGACGACCGAGGACGGCAGCTGCATCCGCCGTCGCCGGCAGTGCCCGGACTGCGGACGCCGCTTCACCACGGTGGAGACGGCCGCCCTGATGGTCATCAAGCGCAGCGGCGTCACCGAGCCGTTCTCCCGGGAGAAGGTCATCTCCGGGGTCCGCAAGGCCTGTCAGGGCCGCCCGGTCACCGAGGACGCCCTCGCCCAGCTCGGCCAGCGGGTCGAGGAGTGCGTGCGGGCCACCGGCAACGCCGAGCTCACCACCCATGACGTCGGGCTGGCCATACTCGGCCCGCTCAAGGAACTCGACGTCGTCGCCTACCTGCGCTTCGCCAGCGTCTACCAGGCGTACGACGGACTGGAAGACTTCGAGGCCGCCATCGCGGAACTCCGCGCCGAGCGGCCCGCTCCCGAGGCGGACGGCACCCCGGTGTCCGTCGCCGCCGCCGCGCCCTAGCCGGCCCGGCCCCTTCACCGGCCCCTTCCGGGGTCGGCCGCATCCCCAGGCCCTTCCCGGGGCCGACGTGTGCCCGAAAACGGCGCACAGACCATGACAAAACCGTGCGTGGCGGACGAGGTCTCCCGCCTGCCCGCACACCGGAAGAGCGAACCAGCCGTGCCCGGACTTTTCAGGGCACTCCGGGCGTTTGCCCAACCAGGAGGAGGAACAGAAGTGACAGACACCACGAGCGGTTCCGCACGCGGGTCGAAGTCCGAGAAGACGGCCGCCAAGGGCGGCGCCGGCAAGGCCCCCAAGGGCGGCCTCCGGATCGGGCGCATCTACACCACTCCTGGCGTGCACCCGTACGACGAGGTCCGCTGGGAGCGGCGCGACGTCGTCATGACCAACTGGCGCGACGGCTCGATCAACTTCGAGCAGCGCGGCGTCGAGTTCCCCGACTTCTGGTCGGTCAACGCCGTGAACATCGTGACCTCCAAGTACTTCCGCGGCGCCGTCGGCACCCCGCAGCGCGAGTGGAGCCTCAAGCAGATCATCGACCGCGTGGTGCTCACCTACCGCGCCGCCGGTGAGAAGAACGGCTACTTCGCCACCCCGGACGACGCCGAGATCTTCGAGCACGAGCTGACGCACGCCCTCCTCCACCAGGTGTTCAGCTTCAACTCGCCGGTCTGGTTCAACGTCGGCACCAAGCAGCCCCAGCAGGTCTCCGCCTGCTTCATCCTGGCCGTCGACGACTCCATGGAGTCGATCCTCGACTGGTACAAGGAAGAGGGCATGATCTTCAAGGGCGGCTCCGGCGCCGGCCTCAACCTCTCCCGGATCCGCTCCAGCAAGGAGCTGCTGTCCTCCGGCGGCAACGCCTCCGGCCCGGTCTCCTTCATGCGCGGCGCCGACGCCTCGGCCGGCACCATCAAGTCCGGCGGCGCCACCCGCCGCGCGGCCAAGATGGTCGTGCTGGACGTGGACCACCCGGACGTCGAGGCCTTCATCGAGACCAAGGTGAAGGAGGAGGAGAAGATCCGCGCCCTGCGCGACGCGGGCTTCGACATGGACCTCGGCGGGGACGACATCACCTCCGTCCAGTACCAGAACGCCAACAACTCGGTCCGGGTCAGCGACGAATTCATGACCGCCGTCGAGAACGGCACCGAATTCGGCCTGCGCGCCCGGATGACCGGCGACGTCATCGAGACCGTCGACGCGAAGAAGCTCTTCCGCAGGATGGCCGAGGCCGCCTGGGCCTGCGCCGACCCCGGAATCCAGTACGACTCGGTCATCAACCACTGGCACACCTGCCCGGAGTCCGGCCGGATCAACGCGTCCAACCCCTGCTCCGAGTACATGCACCTGGACAACTCCAGCTGCAACCTCGCCTCGCTCAACCTCATGAAGTTCCTGCGCGAGGACGACTCGTTCGACGCCGAGACCTTCGCCAAGGCCGTCGAGCTGGTCATCACCGCGATGGACATCTCCATCTGCTTCGCGGACTTCCCGACCGAGAAGATCGGCGAGACCACCCGCGCCTACCGCCAGCTGGGCATCGGCTACGCCAACCTCGGCGCCCTGCTGATGGCCACCGGCCACGCCTACGACAGCGAGGGCGGCCGCGCCCTGGCCGGCGCCATCACCTCGCTGATGACCGGCACCGCCTACCGCCGCGGCGCCGAACTCGCCGGTGTCGTCGGCGCGTACGACGGCTACGCCCGCAACGCCGCCCCGCACCAGCGGGTCATGAAGCAGCACGCGGACGCCTCGAAGGCCGCCGTGTCCTTCGACGAGCTGGACGCCCCGGTCTGGGCCGCGGCCACCGAGACCTGGGGCGACGTCCTCCGGATCGGCGCGGAGAACGGTTTCCGCAACGCCCAGGCGTCGGTGCTCGCCCCGACCGGCACCATCGGTCTGATGATGGACTGCGACACCACCGGCGTCGAGCCGGATCTCGCGCTGGTCAAGTTCAAGAAGCTGGTCGGCGGCGGCTCGATGCAGATCGTCAACGGCACCGTGCCGCGCGCCCTGGGCCGCCTCGGCTACCAGGACGAGCAGGTCGAGGCGATCGTCGCCCACATCGGCGAGCACGGCAACGTGGTCGGCGCGCCGGGTCTGAGGACCGAGCACTACGAGGTCTTCGACTGCGCGATGGGCGAGCGCTCCATCTCCCCGATGGGCCACGTCCGGATGATGGCCGCGATCCAGCCGTGGATCTCCGGCGCCATCTCCAAGACCGTGAACATGCCGGCCTCCGCGACCGTCGAGGACGTCGAGGAGATCTACTTCGAGGCGTGGAAGACGGGCGTCAAGGCGCTCGCCATCTACCGCGAGAACTCGAAGGTCGGCCAGCCGCTCTCGGCCAAGAAGAAGGACGACGAGAAGAAGGCCGACGAGGCCCCGGCCGCGGTCGAGAAGGTCGTCGAGTACCGCCCGGTCCGCAAGCGCCTGCCCAAGGGCCGCCCGGGCATCACCACCTCCTTCACGGTCGGTGGCGCCGAGGGCTACATGACCGCCAACTCCTACCCGGACGACGGCCTCGGCGAGGTCTTCCTGAAGATGTCCAAGCAGGGCTCGACCCTCGCGGGCATGATGGACGCCTTCTCGATCGCCGTCTCGGTCGGCCTCCAGTACGGCGTGCCGCTGGAGACCTACGTCTCGAAGTTCACCAACATGCGCTTCGAGCCGGCCGGGCTGACCGACGACCCGGACGTGCGGATGGCCCAGTCGATCGTCGACTACATCTTCCGCCGGCTGGCGCTGGACTTCCTGCCGTTCGAGACCCGCTCGGCGCTCGGCATCCACTCCGTCGAGGAGCGCCAGCGCCACCTGGACACCGGGTCCTACGAGCCGCTGGAGGCCGAGGAGGAGCTGGACACCGAGACGCTCGCCCAGTCCGCCCCGGTCGCCGCCCGGCCGGCCGCCCCGGCCGCCGTCCCGGCGCCGAAGGCCACCCCGGCCCAGGCCCACAACTCGACCGAGCTGATCGAGATCCAGCTGGGCCTGAACGCCGACGCGCCGCTCTGCTTCTCCTGCGGCACCAAGATGCGCCGCGCCGGCAGCTGCTACCTCTGCGAGGGCTGCGGCTCCACCAGCGGCTGCAGCTGACCGCACCCCGCACCTCGCGGACGAGGTGAGCCACCGCTGAAGGCGGGGCGAGGACACGACGTCCTCGCCCCGCCTTCGCGCGTCCCGGGGCCGGGAACGCGGTGCGTGCGGAGGAGTCGCGGCGGCGGTGGTGGTTCCGGCCCGAAGGGCGGGGAGGGCGGGCGCCGTTCGCCTCGATGTGGCGGAAGGTGCTCGAACCGTCGCGGGGGAATCGCTACGGATGAAGTCCGGTCAGATCACGGTGGGTCACTTGTCGCCCGGTCCGCTCCGGGAGGGGGAGGGGTGCGGAGCACGGGCGATCGCCGAGCACGGGCTGGACAGCGGGGCTGTGCGCCGGGTGGCGGGGGCGACGTTCGGGTGAGGACGACCGAGGCGGAGTGTTGTACGGAGCGTGGCCGAAGGAGACTGACCGTCAACTTACCGGTTGAGAGCATCGTCTGAATGGATATGATCGGCCGACTGCGTGAACCGAAATGCCGCCCGGAGACGTTCCACGACGTCGGCCGGGCGGTCGCGCATTCGCCCGACTTCTGCCGAGGACACCGCACCGATGACAGAACCCTCCAGCCCCGACGGCGGGCCGCGCCGTCGACCCGATCTGCGCACCAGGGCCCTGATGGCGGCGGCCGCCCTGCTGGCCGCGGTGGCCGCGCCGGTCGGGGTGGTGCGGGCGTCCGACGCCGGGCAGCCGCTGACCGCGGTCGCCGTGGCGGCGGTCACCGCACTCTGGCTGATCGCCGTCTGGCACGCCGGGACCGCCACCGAGCGGGCCCGGCGGCTGGAGACGGAGCTGGCCGGGCAGGACAACGAGGCCATGGTGGCGCTGGTGGTCGCCGGCGCGGCGCGGCAGGGCGAGGCCGCCGCCAAGGAGCGGGCCGCCGCCGCGGAGGCCGAGCGGGACGAGGCCCGGCTCGCGCTGGGACGGGCCGAGGAGGAGGTCACGGCCGCCCGCGCGGAGGCGGCCCGGGCACGGGCCGAGGCCGAGGCGGAGCGCGCCGAGCGGGCCGTCCTGGACCGGCTGACCGACGAGGTGCTGCCCGGGGTGGTGCGGCGGCTGCGCGCCGGCTCGACCGTGGACAGCGCGCTGGCGGACCACCGCGAGCACCCCCAGCGCGTGCTGCTGCGCGCCGTCGCCGAGGAGATCGGCCACGGCGAGCGGCTGCGGGCCGCCGCGCTGGCGGTCTGCGCCACCGCCGCCGGCCGGGTGCAGGCGCTGGCCACGAGCATGCACGCGGAGCTGCGCGAGATGCAGCACCGGCACGACGAGGAGGTCCTCGGCGACCTGCTGAGCCTCGACCACGCGACCGCCCGGGCGGGCCGGACGGCCGACAGCATCGCGGTGCTCACCGGCGCCCGCTCCGGCCGGCGCTGGGGCCGGCCGATCCCGGTGGAGTCGGTGCTGCGCGGCGCGCTGGGCCGGATCGGGGCGTACCAGCGGGTCCGGCTGCACAGCGCCAGCACGGCGGCGGTGGCCGGGTTCGCGGCCGAGGGCGTGATGCACGCGCTGGCCGAACTGCTGGACAACGCCACGACCTTCTCCGCGCCGCCGGCCGAGGTGCACGTCTACGTCGAGGAGGTGCCGGCCGGTCTGGCGATCACCGTCGAGGACAGCGGCCTGGGCCTGAGCGACAGTTGGCTGCGCCGGGCCGAGCGCGCCGTCTCGGCGGAGCCGCTGGACCTCTCCACGCTGTCCGCGGGCACCCGGATCGGTCTGGCGGTGGTCGGGGTGCTGGCCCGCAAGCACGGCCTGCAGATCTCCTTCCGGCCGTCGGCCCGCGGCGGCACCGGCGTGGTGATGCTGATCCCGCAGCAGCTGGTCACCCACCCCGCGCAGGATCCCGTCCCGGCGCCCGCACCGGCCGAACGTGCCGCGGTCGCCGCTCCGCGCCCCGCGCTCACCCCCGCGCGCCCGGCCGCCGTCGCCGCCGGCCGGCCCGTGGATCCCGGTGCCCCCGCCGCACAGGTGCCGGCGTCGGCGTCCGTGCCGGCGCCGGCCGTGGTGGCCGGGGCCCGGGTCACCGACAGCGGGCTGCCGCAGCGCCGCCGCGGCCAGACCCTCGCCGCGGCCGCCCCGGTGGCGGCCCCGGCCGGGCCGGCCGACCGCACCGGCGCGGCGGCCGGTGCCCGGTTCGGCGCGTTCCGCCGGGCCGCCCTGCCGGACACGGACGTCCGGCCGGAGCCGGCCGCACCCACCGGACCGCCCGCACCGGCCCGGGACACCCAGCACACCCGGGACGCCCGGTCCCTCGCGGCCCCGGCGCCCGACGCCTCCCCCGTCACCGTGAAGGACTCCTGATGAGCAGTGCCACCGACCGCGACCTCGACTGGCTGCTGGAGAACCTGCTGGCCGGCACTCCCGGCACCCGGCACGCCCTGGTGCTCTCCGCCGACGGCCTCAAGCTCTGCCACAGTTCCGGCCTCGGCAACGACCAGGCCGACCAGCTCGCCGCGATCGCCTCCGGCCTGCAGAGCCTCGCCCACGGTGCGTCGATCGAGTTCGGCGACGGCACCGGCGGCGTCCGGCAGTCGATGACCGAGTTCCACGGCGGCGTGCTGTGCATCGTGGCGGCCGGCGAGGGCGCCCACCTGGCCGTGGTCACCGACGAGGACGCCGACGTGGGCGTCGTCGGCCACAACATGCACGGGCTGATCGAGCGGATCGGCGTCCACCTCAGCGCCCCGGCCCGGGAGGACACCGCGGAGGCGGACGGTTCCGCGGGCGACGGGAGCGCCCGGGCATGAGCGGACACGGGGGGAACGCCGAGGGGCGGCCGGTCCGGCCCGGCCGGGACGACGACCCGGACCGGCTGTACACCATCACCGGGGGCCGCAGCCGGGCGCCGGAGAACGCGTTCGACCTGGTCACCCTGATCGTCGCCGAGCGGGGGCCGGCGCCGGGCATGCAGTCGGAGCACGCCCGGATCCTGCGGATGTGCGAGGCGCCGACCGCCGTGGTGGAGGTCGCCGCGGAGCTGGCGCTGCCGGTGTCGGTGGTGAAGATCCTCCTCGGCGACCTCCTGGAGGCCGGGTCGGTGACCGCGCGGCACCCCCGGTTCGCCCCCGGCAAGGCCCGGCTGCCCGACCTCGACACGCTGAAGCAGGTACTGCATGGACTCCAACAGCTCTGAGGGCCGGGACACCGCCCCGGAGGGCCGGACGCGTCCGAGCGGGCGGACGCCGCTGCGCCGCACCGCCGACAACGCGCTGAAGGTCGTCGTGGTCGGAGGTTTCGGTGTCGGCAAGACCACCCTGGTCGGGGCGGTCAGCGAGATCCGTCCGCTGAACACCGAGGAGATCATGACCAGGGCCGGCGAGGGGATCGACGACCCCACCGGCGCCTGGGGCAAGCGGTCGACCACGGTGGCCTTCGACTTCGGCCGGATCACCCTCTCCGCCAGCCAGGTGCTGTACCTGTTCGGCGCGCCCGGGCAGGAGCGGTTCTGGTTCCTCTGGGACCGGCTGTTCTCCGGCGCCCTGGGGGCGGTGGTGCTGGTGGACACCCGGCGGCTGGAGGAGTCCTGGTACGCCATCGACCGGCTGGAGCACCACGGCACCCCGTTCATCGTCGCCCGCAACAACTTCGGTGTGCCGAGCCACACCCTGGAGCAGGTCCGCGAGGCGCTCGACCTGTCGCCGGAGGTGCCGCTGGTGGACTGCGACGCCCGTGACCGGGAGTCCGGCAAGCAGGTGCTGATCGCCCTGGTCCGGCACCTGACCGCCCGGGTCGAGGCCGCGGCGGGCACCCCGGTCGCCGCCGCCGTCCCCGCTGCCGGCGCCGCCGCCGGTGCCGTCCGCAGCGCCGACCCCGATGCCGGCGGCAGCCGGGTCCCCGACGTCCTTGAGGAGAGCACCCCGTGACCGAGCCCGCCGCCACCCCGCCGCCGGGCTGCCCGGCGCACGCCGGTGCCACCCCGCTGTACGGGCCGCGCTTCCAGACCGACCCCTCCCAGGTCTACCGGGAGATGCGGTCCGCGCACGGCCCGGTCGCACCGGTCGAGCTCGCCGGCGGGGTGCCCGCCTGGCTGGTGATCGGCTACCGCGAACTCCAGTTGGTGACCGGGCAGCCGCAGCTCTTCGGCCGGGACTCCACCCGCTGGACCGGCTGGGCGACCGTGGCCGGGGACTGGCCGCTGAAGCCGATGATGGCCCCGGTGCCGTCGATCCTCTACGCCGAGGGCGAGGAGCACGTCCGGCGCTCGCGGGCGGTCACCGACGCGCTGGCCGCCGTCGACCCGTACGAGCTGCGCAAGCACTGCGAGGAGCTTGCCGACCGGCTGGTCGACGGGTTCGCCGGGCGGGGCGAGGCGGACCTCGTCGCCGAGTACGCGCACCGGCTGCCGCTGCTGGTGCTCTGCCGGGTGTTCGGGCTGAGCGAGGAGCGGGCGCCGGCGCTGATCGACGGCCTGCTGACCATGCTGGACGGCGGTCCGGCCGCCCCGGCCGGTGCGCAACGGCTGCTCGCGGCGATGCTGGAGCTGGTCGAGGAGAAGGCCGCGCACCCGGGCGAGGACATCCCCTCGCGGATGCTCGCGCACCCGGCGGGCCTGAACCACGACGAGATCATGCGGGACCTGCGGGTGCTGCTGATCGCCGGTCACCAGCCCACCTCGTACTGGATCTCCAACGCGCTGCGGCTGATGCTCACCGACGAGCGGTTCGCCGCCTCGCTGTCCGGCGGGCGGCGCAGCATCGGCCAGGCGCTGAACGAGGTGCTCTGGGAGGACACCCCGACGCAGATCTTCGCCGGCCGCTGGGCGGTCCGGGACACCCTGCTCGGCGGGCAGCGGATCGCGGCCGGGGACATGCTGTTGCTGGGCTTCGCGGGTGCCAACGCCGATCCGTCGGTGCGGCAGCCGGACGGTCGCCCGGCCGAGGGCAACCGGGCGTACCTGAGCTACTCGTACGGCGAGCACGGCTGCCCGTTCCCGGCGCAGGAGGCGGCCGAGGTGATCGCGACGACGGCGGTCGAGGTGCTGCTGGACCGGCTGCCGGACCTGCGGCTGGCGGTGGCCGAGCACGCGCTGGTGTGGCGGCCGTCGGCGTGGGTGCGCGGACTGGTCGCGCTGCCGGTGTCGTTCACCCCGGGGTACACGGGCTGACGCGGGCGGGCGGCCCGGCCCGTGCGGCGGGTGCGCCCCGCCGCCGCTTCCCGCCGCCCGCCCGGCCCCTGCCCGCGCCGTTCCGCCCGTGCTCCCACCGTTCCGCCCGTGCTCCTGCCGTTTCACCCGTACCGCCGATGCCCTCCCTGTTCGTACTCCCGACGCCCGCGGGCGTCCCGACGGCGCCGCCGCGCGCCGGGCACCGTCGCACGTCCCCGCACCCCGCCCGGACGGCAGCACCCCGGGACCGCCGGACCGCCGTACCCGAACCGAAGGAGCCGCAGCCGATGACCGTCCCCGCCCCGTTCGCCCTCGACCCGCTGGCGCGGGACAACGCCGCCGAGGGTGCCCTGTTGCGCGCCGCCGGCCCGGTGGTGCCGGTGGAGCTGCCCGGTGGTGTCGCCGCCTGGGCGGTCACCCGGCACGCGGCCGCCCGTGAGCTGCTGACCGACCCCCGGCTGGTGAAGGACGCCCGGCACTGGGCGGCCCACCGGCGCGGCGAGGTGCCGTCGACCTGGCCGCTGATCGGACTGGCGGTGCCCGGACCCAGCATGGTCACCACCGACGGTGCCGAGCACCGCAGGCTGCGCGCCCTGGTGGCGCACGCGTTCACCCCGCGGCAGGTGGAGCTGATGCGCCCGGGGGTCGAGGCGATCACCCACGGGCTGCTGGACGCCCTGGCGGCCGGGGAGCCGGTGGTGGACCTGAAGTCGGCCTTCGCCTTCCCGCTGCCGATGACGGTGATCTGCTCCCTGCTCGGGGTCCCGGAGTCGGACCACGGCCACCTGCGGGACCTGTACGAGCGGTTCTTCGGCGCCCGGCCGAACCCGGAGGGCATCCAGGCGACCGTCGCCGGGCTCAACGCCTTCGTCAACGGCCTGGTGGCGCAACGGCGTTCGTCCCCCGGCGAGGACCTGGCGAGCGTGCTGCTGATGGCCGACGCGGAGGGCGGGGCGCTGACCGACGCGGAGGCGGCGGCCACCCTGCGGGTGATCATCGCGGCGGGTCACGAGACCACGGTGAACCTCATCGGCAACGCGGTGCGGGCGCTGCTGACCCACCCGGACCAACTGGCGCTGGTGCGGGCGGGCGGGGCCGGCTGGGACGCGGTGGTGGAGGAGTCGCTCCGCTGGACGCCGCCGACCAGCAACTTCCTGTTCCGGTTCGCGGCGGAGGACGTCCCGGTGGGCGGCACGGTGATCCCCGCGGGCGAGCCGGTGCTGATCTCGTACAACGCGATCGGCCGGGACCCGGCGCAGCACGGGGTGACCGCCGAGGTGTTCGACGTCACCCGGGATCCGGTCCGGCACCTGTCGTTCGGGCACGGTCCGCACGTCTGCCCCGGCTCGCCGCTGGCCCGGCTGGAGGCGGGGATCGCGCTCCCCGCCCTGTTCGAACGGTTCCCCGGGCTGTCGCTCGCGGTGCCGGACGAGGAGCTGCGGCCGAGCGGGTCGCTGGTGGTGAACGCGCTGAAGGAGCTGCCGGTCCGCCTGTTCTGAAGGGGAATCGTTTCCTCATGCGGAGGCGGTGCGGACGGCCCCGGCCACGAGTGGTGGACGGGGCCGCCGGTGCTCCGGGGGCGCCACCCGGCGGGCCGGGTCACAAAAGGGGCACACGGGTGTGAAGGGCGTGCCCGGACCTTGGCGACGGGTGACGGCTGCGTTACCGTCGTCGAATCGGCCGGCCGCCGCGTCCATGTCGAACCGAACTCCGGTACAGCGCAATGTCGTTCCGTCGTACAGCCGGGCGCCCGCGCCCTGCCGAGGAGGATCGCATTGACTCCCACCCCGACCGTGCCGCCCCCGTCCGCCGCCCGCCGCCGCCGCGGCCGCCGTCCGCTTGCCGCGGTGGCCCTGCTGGCCGCCGTCACCCTGACCGCGGCCTGCACCAACAGCAACTCCGGAGGGTCGGGCGGCTCCGGAGGCGGCGCGACGCTCTCCGGTGACTGCGCCAAGTTCCAGCCGTACGCCGGCTTTGCGGGCCGGACGGTGACGGTCTTCGCGCCCATCCTCAGCCCCGAGTCGGACAACCTGGAGAAGTCCTGGGCGGAGTTCTCCGGATGCACCGGCATCAGGATCAGCTACGAGGGCAGCAACGACTTCGAGTCCCAGCTCCCGGTCCGGGTGACCGGGGGCAACGCGCCGGACTTCGCTATCATCCCGCAGCCCGGACTGCTGGCGCGGATCGTCAAGACCGGCAAGGTCGTCAAGCCGCCGCAGCAGACCGTGGCGAACCAGGAGAAGTGGAGCCCGGTCTGGAAGAACTACGGCTCGGTCGACGGCACCTTCTACGCGGCGCCGATGAGCGCCAACATGAAGTCCCTGGTCTGGTACTCGCCCAAGGCGTTCAAGCAGGCTGGCTACACCGTCCCGAAGACCTGGGCCGAGCTGACGGCGCTCAGCGACCGGATCGCCCGGGCGGGCGGCGGCAAGCCCTGGTGCGGCGGCATCGCCTCCGGCACGGCGACCGGGTGGCCGGCCACCGACTGGCTGGAGGAGGTGGTCCTCGGGTCGTACGGCGGTGAGGTCTACGACCAGTGGGTCACCCACAAGGTGAAGTTCTCCGACCCGAAGATCACCGCGGCGATGAAGACGGTCGCCGACTGGATGCAGAACCCGTCCTGGGTCAACGGCGGCTTCGGCGACGTGAAGTCGATCGCCACCACGACCTTCCAGGACGCGGGCACACCGATCCTCAGCGGCAAGTGCTTCATGCTCCAGCAGGCGTCCTTCTACAAGGCGCAGTGGCCGAAGGAGGTCAGGATCGGGCCGGAGGGCGACGTCTTCGCCTTCCAGTTGCCGGCGGTGGACGCGTCGGTGCCCAACCCGGTCGAGGGCGGCGGGGAGTTCCTCACCGCGTTCGCGGACCGGCCCGAGGTGCGGGCGGTGCAGAACTACCTGTCCAGCACGGAGTGGGCCGGCAACCGGGTGCGGACCGCGACCGGTTGGGTTTCGGCCAACCAGGGCGTGGACAAGAGTCTGTACACCGATCCGATCGACCGGCTCTCCGCCGACGCCCTCACCGACCCGGCGGCGACGTTCCGGTTCGACGGCTCGGACCTGATGCCGGCCGCGGTCGGCGCCGGGCAGGAGTGGAAGTCGCTCACCGCCTGGTTCGCCGAGGGGCAGTCGATCCAGAAGACCGCCGCGGACATCGACGCCGCCTGGCCGCAGTAGCGGCACACGGCGCAGGACCACCTGCCGAAGGGCGGTGCGGGGCCACCCACCCGCACCGCCCGCCCCCTCCGGCCGCCTCCGCCGTTCCGTGCTCCCCGCTGTCCCGTGCTCCTCGCCGTTCCGTGCTCCTCGCCGTTCCGCTCCCCGTCGCGGGTGAGGGCGGGGTGACCGGCCCGGTCCCTGTGCCTTCGGTCCCCGTGCCGGGCCCTGCGTTCCCGGGCCGTGCGCGTCCCGGTGCTCCCGCTCCTTCCGGTTCCACGTTCCGCCCTCCGTAGGGAAAGGACGTCCCGTCATGCTCCTCTCCGCCGGCGCCTGGGGCGACGCGGTGCTCAAGTTCGGCAACACCATCGGCGCGGTCGCCGGGTTCCTCGGCGTCCTGGCCGTGGTCTTCCTGGCCGCGGCACGCGCCTCGCGCGGTGCCTCCGGCCGGTTCGCCCGTCCACTGGCCACGGCGGTCATGCTCGGCCCGGCCCTGGTGCTGCTGCTGATCGGCCTGGTCGCGCCGCTGATCCGCACGGTCTACCTGAGCCTGCGCAGCGACGACAGCCGACGCTTCGTCGGCGGCGAGAACTTCGGCTGGGCGTTCACCAGCGACTCGGTGCGCGAGGTGCTGGTCAACACGCTGCTCTGGCTGCTGGTCGCGCCCCTGGCCGCCACCGGTCTGGGGCTGGTCCTGGCCCTGTTGGTGGACCGGATGCGCGGTCAGACGGTCTACAAGTCGCTGATCTTCATGCCGATGGCGATCTCGCTGGTCGGCGCCTCGATCGTCTTCAAGTTCGTCTACGAGTCGCGGGACGCCTCGCAGCAGCAGGTCGGCCTGCTCAGCCGGCTGGCCATCGCGGCGGGCTGGGACGATCCGCCGAACTGGCTGCTCTCCCAGCCGCTCAACACCTTCCTGCTGATGGCCGTGATGGTGTGGGTGCAGACCGGGTTCGCGATGGTCGTCCTCTCGGCGGCGATCAAGGCGGTCCCGGACGAGGTCACCGAGGCGGCCCGGCTGGACGGCGCCCGGGGGGTGCGGCTGTTCTGGTACGTCACGGTGCCCATGATCCGCACCACGGTGGTGATGGTGCTGACCACGGTGATGATCACCACGCTGAAGGCCTTCGACATCGTCCGCACCATGACCGGCGGCAACTTCGGCACCCAGGTGCTGGCCAACGAGATGTACTCGCAGTCCTTCGTCCAGTTCAACACCGGGCGGGGCAGCGCACTGGCGGTGGTCCTCTTCCTCGCGGTGCTGCCCCTGGTGGTCTACAACATCGTCCAGTTGCGCAGGGAGCGTGCGGTCCGATGAGCGTGAGCCTCAAGATGTCCGGCCGGTCCGGCCGGTCCGGCCGGCACGCCGGGTCCGGCGGGCGATCCGGGTCCGGCGGGCGCGGCCGGTCGGACGGCCGTGGCACGAACCCCGTCCGACAGGCGTTCTCGGCCCCGATCGCCTCGGTGTTCGTGATCGCGGTGACGGTGCTGTGGACCGTGCCCACCTTCGGACTGCTGGTCACCTCGCTGCGCCCCAAGCAGGACGTCACGGCCGACGGCTGGTGGAACGCCCTCCTCCACCCGGACCTCGGCCTGGACAACTACCACACGGCGCTGTTCGAGGGCGGGTTCGGCGTCTCCACCGGCCTGATGCCCTTCCTGGTCAACTCGCTGGCGATCAGCGTGCCGGCCACGCTCTTCCCCATGGTCCTTGCGGCGATGGCCGCGTACGCGCTGGCCTGGGTGCGGTTCCGGGGCAGCGACACGCTGTTCTTCGTGATCTTCGCGCTCCAGGTGGTGCCGATGCAGATGGCGCTGATCCCGCTGCTCCAGCTGTTCTCCGGCGGGGCGCACCTGGGTTCGCTGACGCTGCTGCCCGCGCTCGACCTCAAGGGCACCTACGCGCCGGTCTGGCTGGCGCACACCATGTTCGCGCTGCCGCTGGCGATCTTCCTGCTGCACAACTTCATCGCCCAGCTGCCGCGTGACCTCATGGAGGCGGCGGTGATGGACGGCGCCTCGCACTTCAAGATCTTCCGCTCGATCGTGCTGCCGCTCTGCACCCCGGCGCTGGCGTCGTTCGCGATCTTCCAGTTCCTCTGGGTCTGGAACGACCTGCTGGTGGCGCTCACCTTCGCCGGCGGCACACCGGACGTCGCGCCGATGACGGTCCGGCTCGCGCAGCTGTCGGGCTCGTTCGGCGGGCGGTGGGAGCTGCTGACGGCGGGGGCGTTCCTGTCGATCGTGATCCCGCTGGCCGTGTTCTTCGCACTTCAGCGGTACTTCGTGCGGGGGCTGCTGGCCGGCTCGGTCAAGGGCTAGCCGGGGCCGCCTCCCCGGCGGGCCACCGGGGTGCCGCCGGTGGGGCCGGGCGGCTTCCGGGAGGGCTCCGGCGCACGGCGTCCGGCTCTGTCACGAGGGTGTGACAGGGCCGGACGCGGTGTTTTTGAACTTGTTCAGAATGGTCTACAGTCGGCTTCGGCCGTGGTGCCCGGCGTTCCGCCGGTGTGGTTCCGCGTGCCCGTCGGCGGGCCGCCCGGAGGGTGGTGTCCGCACGCCCACCCGACCATTGAGGGGGAACCCATGTCCGGATCCAGTGCATCTGCGGGGGACGGAACGCCGTCCGGCGGCGCCGGCACCGGTGCTGCCGGGGACACCGGCGCCGGCGGCGGGGCCGCCGGTGGTGCCGTTCCCGGGCCCGGGAACGGGCCCGGGTTCGGCTTCGGTCCCGCTCCCGGCTTCGGTCCCGCTCCCGCCTTCGGCGCCACCTCCGCGTCCCGGCCCGGCGTCGGGCCCGGGCCCGTCATCGGTCCGCCGTCGGCCGGCGCTCCCGGCGCCGGGCCGTACCGCAGCCCCGGTGTGCCCGCGCCGCAGCCCTTCGCGTGGCTGCGGCCCAGCGACCCCGAGCGGAAGGCCCCGGCGACCGGCCGGACGGTGCTGGCGGCGGTGCTGACCGGCCTGCTCACGTCCTGGCTGCTGACGGGCGGCCTCGGCGTCAACCTGCTGCTCTGCGCGCTGGTCGTCACCGCGGGTGCCGGGATCGCGGCCCGTGCGGCAGGCCGCCGACTGCGCGGCTGGACGGTCCTGTGGAGCGTCCTCGCGCTCGCCCTGCTCACCGTCCCGGCCCTCCACGAGGCCCACTGGCCGGTCCTGCTGAGCACGGTCTGGGCCGTCGCCCTGGCCTCGCTCGCCCTGCACGGCGGACGGCGCTGGAGCGGCGTCCTGCTCGCACTGCCGGGTCTGCTCTGGCAGCTCGTGCCCGGGCTGGTCTGGGCCCGGGGGAGTCTGCGCGGTGGCGGGAACGGCCGCGGCCGGGTGGTCCCGGTGCTCAAGGGCGTTCTGGTGGCGGCCGTGCTGCTGACCGTCTTCGGAGCCCTGTTCGCCGGCGCCGACGCCGCGATGGCCGACGTCCTCGGGAGCCTCATCCCCAGTCTGGACCTCGGTGAACTCCCCGCCCGGGCGGCCCTGTTCCTGCTCGGCCTGGCGACCGCCCTGGGCTTCGCCCACATCGCGGCCGGACCGCGCCGCTGGGACCGCACGGCCGTCCGGCCGGGCCGCGCCCGGGGCCGGCTGGAGTGGGCGGTCCCGCTGGGCGCGCTCAACCTCATGTTCGGCGCCTTCGCGGTGCTGCAGGCCGTGGTGGTCCTCGGCGGCGCGGAGTCGGTCCTGGAGCGGACCGGGATGAGCCGGTCCGAGTACGCCCGCCAGGGCTTCTGGCAGCTGCTCGTGATCACCGTGCTGACCCTGGTGGTCGTCGCGGTCGCCAAGCGCTGGGCGCCGCGCGGGACCGCGGCCGACCGCAGGCTGGCGCGGCTGCTGCTCGGCGCGCTCTGTCTGCTCACCCTGGTCGTGGTGGCCTCGGCACTCGGGCGGATGTGGTTCTATGTGGACGCCTCGGGGCTGACCGCGCTGCGGCTCTGGGTACTGGTGGTCGAGGGCTGGCTGGGCGTGGTCTTCCTGCTACTGATCGTGGCGGGCCTGACGCCGTCGGTCGGCTGGCTGCCGCGCGCGGTGGTGCTGAGTGCGGCACTGGCTGCCGCGCTGTACGGGCTGTCCGGGCCGGACGCCCTGGTCGCGGAGCAGAACGTGGCCCGCTTCGAGCGGACCGGCCAGATCGACCTGCGCAACGTCCGTGGCCTCTCGCCGGACGCCGTCCCGGCCCTGGACCGGCTGCCGGGCGACCACCGGACCTGTGCGCTCGGCGTCCTCGTGGCCGAGGTCGAGGACGGCGCCCACCTGCCCTGGTACGCCACCAGCCTGGCGGAGGCGCGGGCCCGGGACATCCTCGCCGGGCGACCGGTGGCCGACCGGCTCGCGGACGGGAAGGGTGCCTGCGACCGGGTCGGACTCCGGTACGACTTCTCCTTCGGCGGCTGAGACCGGCGGCCGAACCCGGTCGTCGGGGCGGGCGGTAAGGGGGCGCCGGGGAACCGGCGGGGCGAGCGGGGCGGTCGGGGGAACGGGCCGGGGCCGGCCGGGAGCGGGTGCTC
>NZ_JBHJRC010000098.1:0-27021 GCF_042261735.1 Kitasatospora sp. NPDC056327
TGCACCACCTCGGGCGGGCGCGCGCCGTTTGCCGGCGGGACGGCCCCCACCGGCCCGGCGGGGGGCTATTCGCCAGGTGTTGTCTCCCCGCGTGTCGTGGGCGGTCGGCCGGGCCGGTTAGGCTGCCCGGAGGACGCCGGTGCCATCGGCTCCGCGCGTCCTCCGGGCACCTCCGGTGCGGCGCGTACCGCGGGTGCCGCCGGTGCCGCGGGTTCCGCCGGTCGGGCGGGGCCGCCGACGCGGAGGAGGACGACTGTGCGCAGCGACCCCAGGCACGGCCCGCTGGTGCCGATGCTGCTGGTGCTGACCGTGGTCACCGGCCTGGTCGACGCGGTGAGCTACCTCGCCCTCGGCCACGTCTTCGTCGCCAACATGACCGGCAACGTGGTCTTCCTCGGCTTCGCCCTGGTGGGCGCGCCCGGTCTCTCCGCCACGGCCTCGCTCGCCGCCCTCGCCGCCTTCCTGGCCGGCTCGCTGGCGGGTGGCCGGCTCGCCGAGCGCCGGCCCGGACACCGGGGGCGGTTGCTGGTCACCACCGTCGGCGTGCAGTCGGTGCTGCTCGCCGCCTGTACGGCGTTCGCCGCGGCCTTCGGCCACGCTGCCGACCCCGTCCGCTACACGCTGATCGGCGTGCTCGGCGGGGCGATGGGACTGCAGAACGCGGTCGTGCGCGCGCTCGGCGTCCCTGACCTGACGACCACCGTGCTGACCATGACCCTCACCGCGCTGGCCGCCGAGCGGGCCGGCACCCGTCGGCTCGCCTCCGCCGCCTGGATGTTCGCGGGGGCGCTGCTCGGCGCCGTGCTCGTGCTGCACGCCTCCGTCCCGGTGGCGCTGGCCGCCGCCCTCGCCCTGCTGCTCACCGTCGGGGCCCTCACCCACCGCGCCTCCCGCCGGCCCACCGCCACCTGGGCCCACCCCGCCGGGACCCGCTGACCCCTCGCGCCGTCCGAGGAATCCGCCCGTCCCCGGCAGCGCCGAACAACCTTCCCCGGACAGCCCTGGGCGGGCCACCCCACGAAGCGAGCCGCCGCCCCCGGACGGGCCTTCAGGAGCGCACCGCTGACGCCGACCCCCGGCCTGCGGCATCCCCCGGCACCCGCGAGCCACTGCCGGCACCCCCGACACCCCCCGGCGCCCCCGGCCGCCGCTGGCACCCGCGAGCCACTACCGGACACCGGCGCCCCGGCCCGCCGCACCGAACAGCTCACCCCCTTCCCGGCCCCTGCCGCGCCTCTCCCATCCGGCGACCGAGGGGGAAATATGTAGACCGGTCCACTTATTTGGCCCTCTCCCTGCGCGATCGGGCGCGGTGCTGCGCGAGAAGTCGGCCCAGCCGACTTCTCGCGCAGAGGGATCGGCAGGGCCGCACAGTAATCTGTGGACCGGTCTACATATTTCTCCCGTGCGGGCAACGCCCCGGCTGCTGCTCCTGCTCCTGCTCGCCGGGTGCCGCCTCGGCGGCTCGCGCCGCGTTGCGCCGCGTGAAAAGTCGGCCAGGCCGACTTTTCACGGGCACCGGTGCCGGCGGCCCGCATAAATCTGTAGACCGGTCTGCATATTTTCCCGCTCCATGCCGCCCCACGCCGCTCCACGCCGCCCCACGCTGCTCCGTGACACTCCAGGCCGCCCGGTGGCGCTGCCGGTGTGCGTGCGCAGGAAGTCGGCCAAGCCGACTTCCTGCGCAAAGGGTGGGGCCGGCTGTACGTCACAATCTGTGGACCGGTCTACATATTTTGACGCCCGGTCGGCCCTTCGCCGGTGCCATCCCCGCTGGGCGGGGATGGCACCCAGCGGGCAGGGGCAGGGGCAGGGGTCAGGGGCGGGTGGCGAGGAAGGCGTCGAGCTCGGCGCCGTACCAGCGGGTGGTGCGACCGAGGTGGGTCATGCCGAGGCGGTGGCAGACGGCGGCGGAGGGGGCGTTGCCGGGGCGGACGACGGCGTGGATCTCGGTGAGGCCGTCGGCGAAGCCCTTGGCGAGGGCGGCGGTGCCGGCCTCGGTGGCGTAGCCGTGGCCCCAGGAGTCCGGGTGCAGGTGCCAGCCGACCTCGATCTCGCCGTTGCCGGTGCCGTCCTCGTCGGGGAGGGGGAGGAGCAGCACCGAGCCGACCACCACCCCGGTGTCCCGCCGCTCCAGCGCCCAGACGCCGTACCGGGGGTCCGCCGAACGCCCGCGCCAGCGGTCGATCATGGCGGGCACCTCGGCGGGCGACTCCACGGCGCGCGGCGCGGCGCCGAGCCACCGGGCGACCTCCCGGCGCGAGTACAGGTCGTACGCGCGTTCCGCGTCGGTGTGCTCCCACAGCCGGGCGGTCAGCCGGTCGCTGGTGAACAAGGGTGCTCCAGAGGGTTTTCGAGGGTGTGTCGGCGGCGGGCCGGCGGTGAACCGACAACGGCCCGCCGCCGGTTCAGTCGTCCTGTGGCAGGCTGGTGCGGCCGGACCAGCGGGGCTCCCAGTGGGCCCAGGCCCGTTCCCAGGCGCGGTCGGACCGCCGGTCGAGGACGCGCAGCCGCAGGGTGAGCACGCCGCCGATCAGCGCGGCGAGGGCGGCGGAGCCGGCCAGGCCGCCGCAGACGGCGCCGACCGCCAGACCGGCCAGGGTGGCCGGGGGATCGGTGGGCCGCCCGTCGCTGTCCAGCCAGAGCACGAGGGTGGAGCCGGTGACCGCGCTGCGGGGCGCCTCGACGGTGCCGGTGCGGGGGACGCCGTCGGGGGCCGTCCAGGAGACCGGGGTGTCGGTCCGTCGCTGGTACCCGACGCTCCAGCGGCCCGCGCCCCGGTCCTCGGTGCGGAGTCGGCCGAGCACCAGGGCCTCGGTGCGGTGCAGCCGGGCACGTTCGGCCTCGGCGGCGCGTCCGCCGGCGCGGTGGCCGAGGACGGCGGCGGTGACGACGCCCGCCAGGCCGACGACCAGGGCGAGCCCGGCCACCAGCCAGGCCCGGCTGCGGGCCCGGTCGACCGGGCGGGCGAGCGGTTCGCGGCGTTCGACGGTGCTGCGGCGGCCGAGCGCGCGCCGCAGCCGGCGGCCGGTCGGCCGGGACGGGGACGCGGTACGGGCCGCGCGGGGTGTGCTGGACACGATGCGTGCTCCTCGCGGTGTTGGCGCGGTTCTGCCCGGCGGTTCCAATCTCTCCCGGTACCGGTCCCCGGCACAAGAGTTGGGCGGCCTCGTGCGGAAAGGGACTCTCGGCCCTCCGTCTCGCCGCAGGACCGGGACGTTCGGCCCTCGGCCCGCGGGAGCCGAACGGGCAGGCTGGCCGTGGCCGCGTCCTTGTGCCGGACGCGGAGGCCCGGCCCGCTGTGGGGGCTCGCCGGGCCGCCGTGCAGGCGGGGGACGGGGTTGGGGCCGTCCCCCGCTCGCGGCGTTCGTCCACGCACCGTGCCCGGGTGTCCCCGGTACCCCATCCGCCGCGCAGCGCCCGTGGCACCCACGGGGCCCGCGGTACCCGCAGGGCCCGTGCCACCCGCAGGGCCCGCAGCACTCGCCGCATCCTCGGCACCCGCGCCGCCAACGGTGCCCCGCCCCCGAACGACGCCGACCCGCGCCGCATCTCTCCGGCCCGGAGCAGTGTTCCCGCCAGCTATACACTCGATGTATACCCCTGGTGTATGTTCCTCCCATGAGTGTTCCCCTGACCCTCCTCGGGCTGCTGGAGCGCGAGCCGAGCCACGGCTACGACCTCAAGCGCGACTACGACACCTTCTTCGGCCGGGGCAAGCCCCTGCCCTACGGCCAGGTCTACGCGACCCTCGGCCGCCTCGCCCGCGACGGCAAGGTCGTGCCCGGCGAGGCCGAGCCCGGCGACGGCCCCGAGCGCAAGCGCTACGTCATCACCGAAGCCGGCGTGACCGAGTTCGAGCACTGGCTCGCGGAGCCCGTCGCGCCCGAACCCACCCTCCAGTCCGTGCTGTTCACCAAGGTCGTCCTCGCCCTGCTGCTCGGCCGCGACGCCGAGGCCTACCTCGACACCCAGCGCGCCGCCCACCTGGCCCGGATGCGCGAGCTGACCGAAATGCGCCGCACCGGGCCGCTGGTCGACGCCCTGCTCGCCGACCACGGCCTCTTCCACCTGGAGGCAGACCTGCGCTGGATCGACCTGACCACCGCCCGGCTGGACGCCCTCGCCGCGGAGGTGCGCGCATGAGCCCCCTGATCGAGGCCCGCGGGGTCGAACTCGCCTTCGGCGAGACCCCGGCCCTGCGCGGGGCGAGCCTGGCCGCCGAGGCCGGCGAGGTCCTCGCGGTGATGGGCCCCAGCGGCTCCGGCAAGTCCACCCTGCTGCACTGTCTGGCCGGCATCCTGGTGCCGGACGCGGGCGAGGTGCTCTTCGACGGCCGGCGCATCGACACCCTCGACGAGAACCGGCGCAGCGCCTTGCGGCGGGACAGCTTCGGCTTCGTGTTCCAGTTCGGCCAGCTCGTCCCGGAACTGACGGCCGAGGAGAACGTCGCGCTGCCGCTGCTGCTGGGCGGAACCCGCCGGGCGGCCGCGCTCGCCGAGGCCCGTCCGTGGTTCGGCCGGCTCGGTCTCGACGGCCTGGAGCGCCGCCGTTCCGGCGAACTGTCGGGCGGTCAGGCCCAGCGGGTCGCGCTCGCCCGCGGCCTGGTGACCCGCCCGCGGGTGCTGTTCGCCGACGAGCCCACCGGCGCACTGGACTCGCTCACCGGCGAGCAGGTGATGGCGCTGATGGTGGCGGCCGCCCGCGACGAGGGCACCACCGTCGTGCTGGTCACCCACGAGCCCCGGGTCGCCGCCTACGCCGACCGCGAGGCGATGGTCCGCGACGGCCGGGCCCGGCAGCTCGCCACCGGCTCCGCCCCCGGACCCGGGTACGGCGGCGGCCCCGGCGGCCCCGCGGCGGAACGGATCGCCTCGTGATCGTCTTCGCCCTGCGCCTCGCCGTCGGCGGCGGCAGGCAGGCCGTCGCCCGTCTGCTCACCGTCACCGCCGCCGCGGCGATCGGCGTCGGTCTGCTGCTGTCGACGCTCGCCGCCGTCAACGCCGTCGGTGCCACCAACGAGCGCATCCTCTGGGCCAACAGCGGAGCCAAGAGCCGCACCGAGAGCCGCACCGAGAGCCCCGACGGGAACAGCGACGCGAGCAACGGCACGAGCGGCGACGCGAGCAGAGGCACGAGCAACGGCACGAGCCCCAGCGCGACAACGGCCGTGGACCCGCTCTGGTGGCGCGACCACACCCCCGAGTTCTACGACGGCAGGGAACTCCTCCACATCGACGTCGCCGCCACGGGCCCCGCCTCGCCCGTCCCACCGGGTCTGCCCGGACTCCCGACGGCCGGCGAGTACTACGCCTCGCCCGCCCTGGCGAAGCTGATCCGCGAACGCCCGGCGGACCAGCTGGCCGACCGTTTCCCCGGCCGGCTCGTCGGCGAGATCGGCAATGCCGCGCTCGCCTCCCCGGACTCCCTGGTGCTGATCGGCGGCCAGGACCCGGCGGCCCTCGCGGCCCGCCCGGGCAGCCGCCAGGTCACCAGCATCGCCACCGCCCTCCCCGCGCGCTGCGCGGGCGACTGCCCGGGGGCCGGTACCCGCGGCGACGCCATGACCCTGATCCTCTCGGTGGTCGCCGGGGCGCTGCTCTTCCCCGTGGTGATCTTCATCGGCACCGCCACCCGGCTCTCCGCCGCCACCCGGGAACAGCGCTACGCGGCGATGCGCCTGGTCGGGGCGACACCCCGCCAGATCACGCTGATCGCGGCCGCCGAGTCCACCCTGGCCGCCGCCGTCGGCACCCTGCTCGGCTTCGTGGTGTTCGCACTGCTGCGCCCGCTGGTGGCGACCGTCCCGTTCACCGGCGACCGCTTCTTCATCGAGGACCTCACGCTCACCGCCGTCCAGAGCGCGGCCGTGCTGCTCGGCGTGCCGCTGGCCGCCGCCGCGGCCGCCCGGCTCGCGCTGCGCCGGGTGACCGTCTCGCCGCTCGGCGTCAGCCGCCGGGTCACCCCCGGGCCACCGACGGCCTGGCGGCTGACACCGCTGCTCGCCGGGCTCGCCGAGCTCGGCTGGTTCGTCGGCCGCCGCCCGGAGAGCACCAACGGGCAGACCGCCGCCTATCTGACCGGTTTCCTGATGATCATGCTGGGCCTGGTGGTCGCCGGGCCCTGGCTGACCATGGCCGCCGCCCGCGCGGTCGCCGCCCGGACCGGCCGCCCGGCCACCCTGATCGCGGTCCGGCGCCTCGCCGACGATCCCAGGGCGGGGTTCCGCTCGGTCGCCGGCCTGGTCCTGGCGCTGTTCGTCACCACGGCGACGGTCGCGATCATCGGCACCATCGACGCCAACCGGGGCGTGCTCGGCGGCGATCCGCTGACCCGCACCGCGGTGGAGCACGGCGCGATGGGCGACGAGCCGCCGATGGCGGTCGCCGTCCCGGAGCAGGTCCTCGCCGAGCTGAAGGCCGTGCCCGGCTTCCGGGGCGTCGCGCTCGCCCACGCCGACCCGGACCGTGCGGGCCGCGACCCGTCCGGGCCCGACGCCTGGGCCGCTCCCCTGCTCACGGCCTGCTCGGACCTCGCGCAGATCCGGTCGGTCGGCCACTGCGCCCCCGGCGCCGCCGTCGCGGCCGTCCCGCCCTACGGCTTCCTCAGCCTGCGTTCCGAGGAGGCCACCCAGTGGCCGACCGCGCCGGTCACCGCCGAGGAGGTCGCCGGTCTGCCGGTGCAGTCGATCTACGTGACGACCGACGGCTCGGCGGCCGCCCGGGAGCGGGTCCGGGTGGTCCTCGCCCGGGCCTTCCCGGACCAGCACGCCCGGATGGTCCAGGACTGGGGATCCGCCCAGCAGAAGCAGCTCGCCGGCTGGCGGCAGCTGGCCGACGTGGTGCTGCTGACGACCCTGCCGATCGCCGGCTGCAGCCTCGCGGTCAGCGTGGTCGCGGGGCTCTCCGACCGTCGCCGCCCGTTCGCGATGCTCCGGCTCACCGGGGCGCCGCTGCGCCTGCTCCAGCGGGTGATCGGGCTGGAGAGCGCGCTGCCGCTGCTGGTGGTGTCGGCGATCGCGATCGGGACGGGCTTCGCCGCGGCGGCGATGTTCCTCAGGTCGCAGATGCACTACGACCTGGTGTCGCCGGGCGCGGTGTTCTTCGGGCTGGTGCTGCTGGGGCTGGTGGCCTCGCTCGGGATCATCGCCTCGACGCTGCCCCTGCTGAGGCGGATCACCGGCCCCGAGGCGGCCCGCAACGGCTGACGCCCCGGGAGCCGCGCCGGCCCGCCCGCGCGGACCCCGCCGCCACGCGCCCACGCGCCCACGCATCCCGCACCCGCGAACCCGCGAACAACCCACGAACCCGCGAACAACCCGCGAACCCCGCCCCGGACCTCCGGGCGCGGGGTTCGCGGGTTGTTCGCGCGTCCCCGGACGCCGGGCCCCGCTGAGCGGAACCCGCCTCCGGTGAACGGTCACTGACGGACCGTCACCTTCGGCGCCGGCCGCCGCGGGGCGAACCCGGGGAGTTGTGAAAAGGTCTTCCGGAAGTTGTGTGACATGTGCAATGGTACATGTCACCTCCCCACCGCGTGACGGACAGCACATGACCCGCCGTCACCGACGGTCCTCACCCCCACTGGCCGCACCCCATTGCGGCCGAACCAGGCCCGGAGGCCCCCACGTGAGTACCGCACGCCTGTTGCGACTCCAGCAACTGGCACGATTCCTGACGCTCGTCATGGCGATCGCCCTGACACTCGGTCTGTTCGCCCCGCGCGGCCAGGCCGCCCCCGCTGCCCCCGCTGTCCCCGCCGACCGCGGAGCGGCGCCGCCGTCGGCGTCGGTGCCGCCGTCGGTGCCGGACGCCGACGCCCCCCAGCTGCGCGCCTACCAGGACTCCGACGACGGCTCCGCCCCCGCCGAGGCCCCCGCCCCCTCCGCCGAGGCGTTCGGTCCGGACACGGAGGCCGACGAGGCCGCCGCCTGCGACCCGGCGTCCTTCGGCCGGACCGGCGCCGCCTTGGTCCGCCTCGTCAAGGCGTCGAGCCTGGACTGCGTCAACCGGCAGTTCCAGATCCCGGCCGAGTACGCGGCCGCGGCGTTCCGCCAGTCCCAGATGCTCACCATCGCCGAGGCGCTGCAGGAGAGCGCCCGCACCTACCAGGGCAACGACGGCGACTCGATCTCGCAGCTGATGCTCTACCTGCAGGCCGGCTACTCGGTGCAGTGGACCAAGGCCGAGACCGTCGGCCCGTACGACGAGCTGCCGACCGCGATCCGCGACGCCGTCAACGCCTTCTTCGCCAACCCCCACGCACTCGACCCCACCCCGGCCAACGCCGGCCCGCTGGAGCGCGCCACCGTGCTGGCGGACGTGCCCCGCCGCTCCGACCACTACGTGGGCGTCGTCAGGAAGGTCCTGGACGCCTACCAGCCCGAGACCTGGGACCGGGCCAACCTGCTGCGCGCGGTCAACCCGGTCTTCCAGGTGCTCTTCCGGGGCTACGACACCAAGAACCCGGACGAGCGGGAGGAGTTCCGGAAGGCCCTCCTCGCCGAGCCCGGCCTCCTCGACGCGCTGAACGGCTTCATCCTCCGCGCCAGGGGACACCTGCTGGACACCGACCGCAACAACTCCCTCACCCTCAACAACGCGATCGACGAGCTGACCAGGCTGGCGTCCGTCGAGGAGCTCGCCCCGCGCGCCCGCGCGATGGTGAAGAACCTCGTCGACACCGCCGGCGGCATCACCGGGCCCGACTGGCCCCAGCGCGCCTCCGCCGCGGCCTCGATCCAGAAGGCCGACCGGGCCAACTGCGGCTACTACGGCACCTGCGACGACCCGCAGCGGTTCAAGGACGCCTACCTGCCGATCCGGCACACCTGCAGCCCGACCCTGCGCATCCTCGCCCAGGACCTGACCGCCGCCCAGCTCGCCGCGGCCTGCGCGAGCCTGAACGGCCAGGACGCCCTCTTCCACGGCGTGTCCCGCGACAAGGGACCGGTCGCCGACGACCGCAACGCCGCGCTGGAGGTCGTCGCCTTCGACTCCTACGTCCAGTACGTGCCGCTCGGCCGGGCGATCTTCAACACCGACACCAACAACGGCGGCATCTACCTGGAGGGCGACCCGTCCGCGGCGGGCAACCAGGCCCGCTTCCTCGCCTACGAGGAGCCGGCGCCGGGCGGTGGCTCGCAGATCCGCAACCTCAACCACGAGTACACCCACTACCTCGACGCCCGCTTCAACCTCTGGGGCGGCTTCGGCGAGGGCGCCCCCGGCAAGCTGGTCTGGTGGACCGAGGGTCTCGCCGAGGTCGTCGCCACCTCCTACCTCAAGGAGGTCAACCGCGCGGCCATCGAGTCGGCGGCCCGCCACAGCTACCGGCTGAGCGAGCTCTTCGACAACGACTACGGCGACCAGAACCGCGTCTACCAGTGGGGTTACCTGGCCGTCCGCTACATGCTGGAGCGGCACCGCGCCGACGTCGACGCCCTGCTCGCCAAGTGGCGGGTGGGCGACTGGAAGGGCTCCCGCGCCGTCACGACCGCCATCGGCACCGGCTACGACGCGGACTTCGACCGCTGGCTGAGCGGCTGCGCGGCCGGCGCCTGCGCGAACATCCCGGAGTTCCCGCAGTTCAAGGCGTGCGAGGACGGTGACACCCGCCGGCTCGACCGGAACTGCGTGCGCACCGGCGTCTCCGCGACCGCCGGCAACTACGCGCACTTCTACCTGCTGGTCCCGCCCGGCACCAAGCAGCTCAGGGTGACCAGCAGCGGTGGCACCGGCAACGCCGACCTCTACTACCACTGGGGCGGCTGGGCGTATACCGACTCGTACGTCACGCGCTCGGCCGGGCCGGACAACGCCGAGACCCTGACCGTCACCGACCCGCCCGCGGGCTACGTGTTCTTCAGCCTCCGGGCCGAGCGGGACTTCAAGGGCGTGACCGTCACCAGCGAGTTCTGACGGGTGCGCTGACCAGGACCGGTGGACGTCGCCCCGGCGGAGCGCTTCGGCGCCCCGCCGGGGCTTCCCGACGCGCGGCTCTTCCCGCCGCGGCTTCCCGGCGGAGGCGGGGAAGGGCGGTCAGCGGCCGACCGGGTACGCGTCCGTCCCGGTCCGCGGCGCGCCGCCCAGCTCCGGCCGCCAGCTGTTGAGCACCAGCCCGGAGGGGTAGAACATCGGCTCCGGCAGGGCGTCCAGCGCCACCCGCTCCCAGCCGCCGCACGCGTGCGGCTCCAGGACGGCGGCCGGCGCCAGGCTCGGCGGGGCGAGCACCGCGGCGGTGAGCCGGGGGCGGCCCAGCTCGTGGTCGAGCAGCAGCGCGAGCACCCGCATCTCCTCGGCGGGCAGCACGATCCCGGTCTCCTCGGCCAGCTCGCGGGCGGCGGTCCGCTCGAAGGACTCGCCGGGGTCGACCTTGCCGCCGGGCAGGCTCCAGGTCGGCGGCTCGCCCGCGGTGGTGCGGCGGCCGATCAGCACCCGGCCGTCCCCGGTGGGCACGATGACGCCGGCGCCGAGCAGCGGTGCGGTGGTCACGTCGGTTCCTCCGTCGGGTGGTGTCACACCGGGTGGCGTGACGTCGTCCTCCGCCGTTGCGCGGGCTCCGGGCCCGGCCCGGCCTACCAGGCGGCGCGGTCGAAGTCCTTGAGGAAGCAGCCGTAGAGGTCCTCGCCCTGCTCCCCGCGCACGATCGGGTCGTAGACCCG
This sequence comes from Kitasatospora sp. NPDC056327, assembly GCF_042261735.1. Classification (NCBI taxonomy): domain Bacteria; kingdom Bacillati; phylum Actinomycetota; class Actinomycetes; order Kitasatosporales; family Streptomycetaceae; genus Kitasatospora; species Kitasatospora sp. NPDC056327. The sequence goes on from NZ_JBHJRC010000098.1 coordinate 10,664, forward strand.
GGCCGCGCCGTCGACCAGGTCGAGCGGGGCGTGGAAGCCCTCGTCGGCCAGCCGCATCTTGTCCGGGTGCGGGCGCTCGTCGGTGATCCAGCCGGTGTCGACGGCGGTCATCAGGATGCCGTCGGTCTCGAACATCTCCTGGGCGCTGGTGCGGGTGAGCATGTTCAGCGCGGCCTTGGCCATGTTGGTGTGCGGGTGGCCGGCGCCCTTGTAGCCGCGGGTGAAGACGCCCTCCATGGCCGACACGTTGACGACGTACTTGCGGCGGGACGGCGAGGCGGCCATCGCCGGGCGCAGCCGGCTGATCAGGATGAACGGCGCGGTGGAGTTGCAGAGCTGGACCTCCAGCAGCTCCATGGGGCCGACCTCGCTGACGGTCTGCACCCAGCTGTTGGTGTCCGCGAGGTCCGGCACCAGGCCGCCCGCGTCGATCGCCGTCCCGGCCCGGATCCGCTCGGGCGTCGCCGAGCCGGTGACCAGCGCGAGCGAGGTGACGTCCGCGGCCGGGATCCGCTCGCCCCCGTCGGAGGCCTGGTGCGGCAGGGCGGGCAGGTCGACGCTGCCGCTGCCGAACCGGCCGATGGTGGTGGACTGCGGCAGCACGCCGGCCGGCAGCGGGGCGGACTCGGCGGCGACCAGCTCGCGGTAGGACTCCGGCGGGCGGCGGACGGTCTGCGCGGCGTTGTTGATCAGGATGTCCAGCGGGCCGTCCGCGGCGACCTCGTCGGCCAGCGCCAGCACCTGGGCGGGGTCGCGCAGGTCGATGCCGACGATCTTCAGCCGGTGCAGCCAGTCGGCGCTGTCCGGCATCGCGGTGAAGCGGCGGATCGCGTCGTTGGGGAAGCGGGTGGTGATGGTGGTGTGGGCGCCGTCGCGCAGCAGCATCAGCGCGATGTACATGCCGATCTTGGCGCGGCCGCCGGTGAGCAGCGCGCGCTTGCCGGTGAGGTCGGCGCGGGCGTCCCGGCGGGCCCGGTTCTTGCCCGCGCAGCTCTGGCAGAGGTTGTGGTAGAAGGCGTCGACCTCGACGTAGCGCTGCTTGCAGACGTAGCAGGAGCGGGGGCGCTCCAGGATCCCGGCGATCTCCGTGGTGGTGACGGTGGTCAGGCCGAACGCGCCGGCCGTCTCGTCGTCTATCCGGGTCGGGGCGCCGGTCGCGGTGCGCGCGGTGACCTCGCGGTCGTTGGCGGTCTTGCGGGCCCGGGTCTCCTGGCGGCGGCGCTGCTTGAGCGTGCGGAACACGCCGCCGACGGCCTGGCGGACGGTGATCGCGTCCGGGTGGTCGACGTGCAGGCCGTCCAGCTCGGCCAGGACCTCCAGGCAGAGCCGCAGCCGCTCCGGGTCGAGGCCGGGGCCGTAGTCGATGTCCTCGACGGGCCCGGCGTCCCCGCCGCTCTGCCGCTGCCCGATCTCCACGCCCGCCGCCGTCATGCTCTCCGCCGCTTCCCGCTCGCCTCGCCGATCCACGGCGTCCGTGCCGCGTCTACCGCGTGAATGCTACGGGAGCGCCCCCGGCCGGGGCGAAAAGCGGCCTTTTTGGAGGATCCTCCATGTCTACGCGCGGAGCATCGATCATGGCTTGTGCACAGCACCAGCAATCGTGCCCGAACTGGCTTTTGCCGAACGGCTGCCGGAGAATCGAACGTCGGGTGCAGGGGCGCCCGAGTGCGCCCTGCGAACGTTCCGCATCCGCACCCGAGCTGTAATTTCTCCCAGCAGAGAGCCCCGTTTCATGCGCTTCCTGAACGACCTCATGCCCTCGTACGACCTGACGTACGACGACGTCTTCATGGTCCCCAGTCGATCCGCCGTGGGCTCCCGCCAGGGTGTCGACCTCTCCTCCAACGACGGCACCGGCACCACCATCCCGCTGGTCGTCGCCAACATGACCGCCATCGCCGGCCGCCGGATGGCCGAGACCGTCGCCCGCCGCGGCGGGCTGGTCGCCATCCCGCAGGACGTCCCGACCGATGTCATCGCCGAGGTGATCGGCTGGGTCAAGCGGCGCCACCTGGTGCACGACACCGCGATCACCCTCGACCCCGGCGCCACCGTCGCCGAGGCCCTCTCGCTGCTGCCCAAGCGCGCCCACGGCGCGCTGGTCGTGGTCGAGGACGGCCGGCCGGTCGGCGTCGTCACCGACTCCGACTGCCAGGGCGTCGACCGCTTCACCTCGCTCTCCGAGGTGATGTCCCGCGAGCTGCTCCTGCTCGAAGAGGACATCGACCCGCGCGACGCCTTCGACCGGCTCGGCGAGGGCCACCGCAAGCTCGCCCCGGTCGTGGACCGCGACGGCCGGCTGGTCGGCATCCTGACCCGCCGCAACGCGCTGCGCGCCACCCTCTACACCCCGGCCGTCGACGCCGCCGGCGCGCTGCGGGTCGCCGCCACCGTCGGCATCAACGGCGATGTCGCGGGCAAGGCGAAGGCCCTGCTGGAGGCCGGTGCGGACGCGCTCGTCGTGGACACCGCGCACGGCCACCAGGAGTCGATGATCAGCGCGCTGCGGGCCGTGCGCGGCCTGGACCCGCAGGTCCCCGTGGTCGCGGGCAACGTCGTCTCGGCGGCCGGCGTGCGCGACCTCGTCGAGGCGGGCGCCGACATCCTGAAGGTCGGCGTCGGCCCGGGCGCCATGTGCACCACCCGGATGATGACCGGCGTCGGCCGACCGCAGTTCTCGGCCGTTCTTGAGTGCGCGGCCGAGGCCCGCCGGCTCGGCCGGCACGTCTGGGCGGACGGCGGCGTCCGCCACCCGCGCGACGTCGCGATGGCGCTCGCGGCCGGGGCGTCCAACGTGATGATCGGCTCCTGGTTCGCCGGCACCCACGAGTCGCCCGGCGACCTGCAGACCACCGCCGACGGCCGGCAGTACAAGGAGTCCTTCGGCATGGCCTCCAAGCGGGCCGTGGGCAACCGCACCGCCCAGGACTCGTCGTACGACCGGGCCCGCAAGGCGCTGTTCGAGGAGGGCATCTCGCACTCCCGGATGTTCCTCGACCCGGCCCGCCCGGGCGTCGAGGACCTCATCGACTCGATCGTCGCGGGCGTGCGCAGCTCCTGCACCTACGCGGGTGCGGCCAGCCTGGAGGAGTTCCACGAGAAGGCCGTGGTCGGCATCCAGAGCGCGGCCGGCTACGCCGAGGGCAAGCCGCTGCACTCCAGCTGGGCCTGACCGTCCGCGCCCGCGGTGGCCGGCCGGCCCCCTGACCGGGGGATCCGGCCGGCCGCCGGGGCGCCGCCGGGCGCACCCGGGCCCAGCGGCGTCAGCAGCGCGCGGCCGAGCAGCCCGGCCGCGCCGTCCAGCGCCGCGGTGAACGCCCCCGCCGCCGAGGGGCGCGTCCGCAGCTCCCAGAGCACGTTCACCGAGGCCCAGGCCGCCTCCCGGGCGGTGCCGACCGACCAGGACCCCAGCCGGTGGGTGAGCGGCTCGAAGCGCTCCAGCACGTCCGGCCCAGGCATCAGCCGCTCCCGGACGGCCGTCTCCACCTCCGCCAGCAGCGCGTTGATCCGGCGGTAGTCGTCCGCCAGCTCCTCCGGCTCGCGCCGCAGCCGCCGGCAGGTGTCGACGACGGCGAGCGGCAGGTCGTGCTGGATGTGGGCGCTCATCCCGGCCAGCGCGAACTGGACCGGGTGCACCTCGGGGTGCGCGCGCAGCTCGAACAGCGGCCGCCAGCAGGCCGACGGCCGCAGACCGGCCGCGACCGCGTCCACGGCGCGCAGGTAGCGGTCGGCGAACACCACGTCCAGCAGGGCCACCGCCGCCGGGTCCGCGAAGCCGCCCAGCCGTGCCCGGACGGTCTCCGTCACGGTCAGGTACATCCGGTTGAACACCGCCACCCCGTCGGCGGGCGGCAGCCCCGCCCCGATCGCCCGCAGCCGGCGGACCACCGCGTCGAGTCCGTGCGCCGATGCCGATGCCGATGCCGATGCGGTCGCGGTCGCTGTCGCCGTGGCCGTCGTGCTCCGTGCGGACACCCTGACCATGGATCACCCTTCGGTGCCGTTCGTCCACTGATCGCATCATCGTGGCACGCGGGCCCGGCGGATCACCGGCACAACGCGTACCCGCGGGACACGGGCGAGCGCCGCCCCCGCCGGTACCGCCCGCGCCCGTCCTGCCCCCGCCCCTGCCCCCGCCCGGGGCCGTCAGCGCTCCCAGTGGACGGCCAGGGCGGCGGCGTCGTCGGCCAGGCCGCCGGCCGGGGAGACCCAGGCGGCGAGGTCGGTGAGGAGTGCGTCCAGCAGGTCGTCCGGCGTGCCGGCGGGGAACCTGGCGAGGCGGGCGGACAGGGGGTAGAAGGCGCCTGCCGGGTCGCGGGCCTCGGAGACGCCGTCGGTGTACAGGACCAGCAGGTCGCCGGGGTGGGGGTCGAGGGGTTCGGCCTGGTAGCCGCCGTCGCCCGCCAGGCCGAGCAGGCCGAGCGGCGGGGCGTGCCGGGCGGGGGCCAGTTCGGTGACCCGCCCGGCCCGGCGCAGCAGGGGGTGCGGGTGGCCGCAGTTCACCAGCCGGGCGGTGCCCTCGCGGTGGTCCACGTCGAGCAGCACCGCGGTCACGAACCGCCCGTCGGCCGGCCGGTCGGCGAGGGCGGCGTCCAGCCGTTCGGCGAGCCGGGCGAGGTCCGGTTCGGTGCGGGCCGCGGTGCGGAAGGCGCCGAGCACGTCCGCCGCCGTCTCGACGGCCGGCAGCCCGTGGCCCTGGACGTCCCCGAGCAGGATGCGGATCCCGAACGGCGTCCGGGCCACCTCGTACAGGTCCCCGCCGATCCGTGCCTCGGCGGCGGCCGCGACGTAGCGCACGGCGAGCCGCAGCGGCCCGATCCGTTCGGGCGGCGGGCGCAGCAGGGCCCGCTGGGCGGCCTCGGCGACGGTCCGCACCTGGAACAGTTCGCGCTCGCGGGCCGCGATCAGGACGACGTTGGCGGTGCTGGCGAGGGTCGCGGCGGTGATGGTGACCAGCGAGGCGAGGTGGACGGAGCCGGGCAGACGGGTGTTGCCCTCCTCCAGCAGCCCGGCGACCACGGCGGCCGCGGCCCCGGTGGCGAGCGGCACCCGGGCCCGCCGGGTGGTCGCCCCGACCAGCACCGGCGCGACGGCCAGGACGGGGGAGAGGGTGGTTCCGGGCCCGGTGACGAGGTCCGCCACCACGGCGCCGACCAGCAGCAGGAACGCGCCGCAGAGCAGCAGCCGGATCCGCCGGGGCAGCCTCGGCAGCGGCGCGTCCCCGCCGCCGTCCGCGGTCCCGTCCCCGCTCCCGGCCACCGGTCCTCACCTCCCGCGCGTCGGCCTGCGGCTCCTCGGCGGATCCGCTCCCCCGTCCACTCTCCACCGGCCCCCGCCCCACCGGCATCCCGGCGCCCGCCGGCGGCTGCCGCCCGGGGCCCGCGGGGGCGGCACCCGCGGGCCGGGCGCCGTTCCCGGGGGCATAGGCTGGCGGCGCGATGAGACGTAGGAGCGCGGTGCCGGCCTCCCCCCTGCCGCAGCGGTCGGGGGTGGATCCGGTGCACCTGCGGCTGCCCGTGACCGGGGGGCCGTGGGAGACGGTGCGGGCGTACCTGCTGGAGCGGCTGCCGGAGCCGGCGGCGGCGCGGCTGGACGGGCTGCTGCGCGAGGGCGGGGTGGTCGGGGAGGACGGACGGGCCGTCGGGCCGGCGGAGCCGTTCCGGCCGGGGGCGCACCTGTGGTTCTACCGGGAGCTGCCCCCCGAGGTGCCGGTCCCGTTCGAGCCGGTCGTGCTGTACCGGGACGAGCACCTGCTGGTCGTCGACAAGCCGCACTTCCTGGCCACCACGCCGCGCGGCCGGCACGTCGTGGAGACGGCGCTCTCCCGGCTGCGGCACTCCCTCGGGCTGCCCGCGCTGAGTCCGGCGCACCGGCTGGACCGGCTGACGGCGGGGCTGGCGATGTTCGTGGTGCGGCCGGAGGACCGGGGTGCCTACCAGTCGCTGTTCCGGGACCGGCTGGTCCGCAAGGAGTACCTGGCGGTGGCGGCCGACGACCCGGCGGTGGAGCTGCCGCGGACGGTGCGCAGCCACATCGTGAAGGAGCGCGGCCGGATCGCCGCGTACGAGGCGGACGCGCCGCCGAACAGCGAGAGCCGAATCGAGCTGCTGGAGCGGCGCGACGGCCTGGGCCGGTACCTGCTGCGGCCGTCGACCGGGCGCACCCACCAGCTGCGGCTGCACATGAGCGGTCTGGGCCTGCCGATCCTGGGGGACCCGGTGTACCCGGTGGTGCTGCCCGAGGCGGCTCCGGACGACTTCCGCCGGCCACTCCAGCTGCTCGCCTCCGCCGTCGAGTTCACCGACCCGCTGACCGGCCGGCCGCACCGTTTCGAGAGCCGCCGCACCCTCGCGGCGTGGACGGACCACGAGGCCTGGTCCGGTCACCGGCCCGCCGGCGACCACGCCGCCGGCGATCACGGCCGCGCCGACGACCACGCCGCCGACCCGGACCACCGCCCCGGCGGCGGCCCGTGGGAGCCGTCCTAGTCCTGCCGGCCCGGCTGTCCCGGCGGCAGTTCCAGCTCGAACCAGACCACCTTGCCCTCGGACGTCCGCCGGCTGCCCCAGCGGTGCGCCAGCTCGTTGACGAGGTGGATGCCGCGCCCGCCCTCGTCCTCCTCGTGGGCGCGCCGCATGCGGGGCGAGGCGGTGTCCCGGTCGGCCACCTCCACGGTGAGCGCGCGGTTGCGGAACAGCCGCAGCCTGGTGGGGGATCCGGCGTGCACCAGGGCGTTGGTGATGAGTTCGCTGGTGAGCAGTTCGGCCCAGTCGGCGAGCGCGGCCAGCCCCCACCCGGTGAGGGTCTCGCGGGTGAAGCGGCGGGAGTGGGCGACCATCGCGTGGTCGTCGCCGAGCGGGAGGGTGGCGATCCGGTCCGGACCGACCGGCCGGGCCTGCGCCATGATGACGGCGATGTCGTCCTCGCTGGTGCGGCCGGTGAGCCGGGCGAGCACGGCGTCGCAGGCCTGCTCCAGCGAGCCCCGGCGGCCGGCGACGGTGCGGCGGAGCAGGTCCAGCCCCTCGTCGAGGTCGCGGCCGCGCCGCTCGACCAGGCCGTCGGTGTAGACGGTCAGGACGCCGTCCTCGGGCAGGGTGAACTCGACGCTCTCGAACGGTACTCCGCCGACGCCGAGCGGTGCGCCGGGGGGCAGTTCGACCAGCCGGGCGCCGCCCCCGGCATCGGCCACCACCGGTGGCAGGTGGCCGGCGCAGGCGGCGGTGCAGAGCCGGTCCACGGGGTCGTACACCACGCAGACGCAGGTGGCGAACTGTCCCTCGCCGAGCGCCGTGGTGGCCTCGTCCAGCCGTTGCAGGACCCGGTCGGGCGCCAGTTCGAGGGTGATCAGCGTCCGGGCCACCGTCCGGAGCTGGCCCATGGTGGCGGCGGCCCGGATGCCGTGGCCCATGACGTCGCCGACGACCAGGGCGACCCGGCCGGAGGAGAGCGGCACGACGTCGAACCAGTCGCCGCCGACCTCGCTGGTGACGCTGCTCGGCAGGTAGCGGTAGGCGATCTCCAGGCCCGGCGTGTGGTGGATCTCCTGCGGCAGCAGGCTGCGCTGAAGGGTGAGGGCGGTCTCCCGCTCGCGCCGGTAGAGCCGTCCGTTGTCGATCGCCAGCGCGGTGCGGGCGGCCAGCTCCTCCGCCAGCGCTCGGTCCGCCGGGCCGAACGGCAGCGCGTTGCGGGAGCGGACGAACTCCGCGCCGCCGAGCACCAGTCCGCGGGCCAGCAGCGGCACCATCAGGTAGGAGTGGACCCCGGCGTCCAGGCTCGGCTGCACCCGCTCCGGCGAGGCGACGATCCGGCGCAGCGCCGCCTCGTCGACCTCCGAGACCAGGATCGAGCGGCCGGTGCGCAGGCTCTCCGCGTATAGCTGCGCGGACTGCGAGGTCTCGCCCACCGCGTCGGCCGCCGCCGCCATGTAGCCCTGCTCGTCGACCTCGCCGACCGCCACCGCCCGCATCAGCACCGCGCCGTCGGGCGGCACCGGCGCCGGCTCCTCGCCGCCGAGCACCGCCTCCCGCAGGTCGACGGTGACGAAGTCGGCGAAGCGGGGGATCACCACCTCGATCAGCTCCTGGGCGGTGCGGTAGAGATCGAGGGTGGTGCCGATCCGGTTGGAGGCCTCGTTGAGCAGCGACAGCCGCTGCTGCGCGGCCCACGCCTCGTCGAGCGCCCGCTGCCGGGCCGCCGCCGCGTCCCGCTCCCGGGTGAACAGCAGCGCGTTGTCGACCGACACGGCGGCCCGAAGCGCCAGCTCCTGGGCGAGCGCCAGGTCGTCGTCCTCGTAGGGGCGTTCCACCACCGTGCGGTAGAACGCGGCCACGCCGACCGGCGAGCCGCGCGCGATCAGCGGCACCACCATGAACGAGCGGACGTTCTGCTCGTGCACCGCGGCCGCCCGCACCGGATCGTCCCGGAACCAGGCCATCCCGGCGGCGTCCATCCGCGGCACCAGCACCGGCTTGCGGTGGGTGAGCGCCCAGGCGTAGGGGGAGGACGCCGCGAAGCGGTGCACGCCGCCGGTCCGGTCGATCGGGCGCAGGGTGGAGCGGTGCGCGGAGTGGAAGGCCATCCGCCGCAGCAGCGCCGAGCCGTCGGCGGACCGCCGGGCCTCGCGCTCGCCGCGCACCAGGTCGTCCAGCACCTCGACGACCACGGTGTCGGCCAGCCGCGGCGCCGCCACCTCGGCCAGCTCCTGCGCGGTCCGGGTGAGGTCCAGGGTGGTGCCGATCCGGGTGGAGGCGGCGTTCACCAGCGCGAGCCGCTCCTGGGCGGCCCTCGCCTCGCGCAGCGCCTGCTGCCGGGCGAGCACGGTCCGGTGCTGGCGCAGGTAGAGCCGGGCGTTGTCGAGGGCCACGGCGGCCCGGGAGGCCAGCTCGTCGCCGAGCGTGATGTCCGCCTCGGCGAAGGACTCCCGCTCGCCGCGCCGGGAGTAGACGATCATGCCGAGGGTGGTGCCGCGGGCCACCAGCGGGGTGATCCGCACCGAGCGCGGACGGTCACCGATGTAGGCCTGCCGGCGGCTCTCGGTGATCGCCTCGCTCAGCGGCGGCAGTTCCCAGGACGGCACCACCACCGTCCGCCCGGTGGCCAGCGCCCGGGCGTAGGGGGAGTCCGGTGCCACCTCGTAGACGGTGTCCACGGGCAGCGCGTCCGCCGGGTAGAGCGGGTCGGCGGTGGCCAGCGCCAGCCGGCGCACCCGCTGCGGGGCGCCCGGGTCCAGCGGTTCGACGGTGCGGCCGGCGACCAGCGCCTCCAGGGCGAACACGCCGCTGATGTCCGCCACCTTCGGCACCATGGCGTCGGCCAGCTCCCGGGCGGTCTGCCGCAGGTCCAGGGTGGTGCCGATCGAGGCGGTGGCCTCGACGAGCAGGGCGAGCCGCTCCTGGGCGCGGGCGGCGCGGGCGTCGGCCCGGAAGCGCTCGGTGATGTCGACGACCGTCGAACTCACCCCGAGCACCCGGCCGGCCTGGTCCTCCAGCCGGAAGTAGGAGGCCGACCACGCGTGGTCGTGGGCCGGGTCGCCCGGGGTGCGCCCGTGCGAGCGGGTGTCCACCACCGGCTCGCCGGTCTCCAGCACCCTGCGCATCACGGCCTCGCTCTCCGCGCCGTTGATGCCGGGCAGCAGGTCGGTCAGCCGGTGCCCCAGGTGCCGCTCCACCGGCAGGCCGTTGATGCCGGCCAGCGCGTCGTTCAGGCGCAGGAAGGCCAGCCGGGTGTCGAACACGGCCATGCCGACCGGGGCCTGGGTGAAGAAGCCGTCCAGCACCGCGAGGTCCGCCTGGACCCGGCGCAGCGACGTCACGTCCGACGCCACCGCCAGCACCAGCGGCCGGCCGCCCGGCCCGGCGATCGGATGGGTGCGGAACTCCAGCTCGACGTCGTGCCCGTCGCGGTGGCGCACCGGGAAGACACCGGACCAGCCGCGGCCGTCGAGGATCCCCCGGAACAGTTCCAGCACCTCGGGGCGGTGGCGGTCGGAGGCCAGCAACTGGGCGGCCCGTGCGCCGACCGCCTCCTCCGCGGAGTAGCCGAGCAGTGCCTCGGCGTCGCTGCTCCAGTGCAGGATCCGGCCGTCGGACTCGATCAGGGCGGTCGCGATCGGCACCATCAGCAGGCCCTCCGCAGGGTCGGGGCGACCGGGCCCGTCGGACTCGCGCCGCGCGCGCCCGGGCCCGTCGGCCTCGCGCTCACGCCGCTCGTTCACCATGCTCGGTCACCATGGCCGGAACCGCCCGGAGATCGTCGCCACCAGCCCTGCCATCTTCCCACGGGCCCCGCCGTCACCGCGCGGTGCGGCGGACGGGGCCGTACGGCGGCGGGCGGCCCGCACCGGGGTCCCGGTGCGGGGGCCGCCGGGATCCCGCACCGCTACCGCCGTGCGGTGCCCGGCCGGCCGGTCTGGAGGGAGCGCAGCAGCTGGACGCCCGTGCTGTCGACGGAGCGCCGGGTGTTGGCCAGCACGATCACCCCGACCTGCTTCTCCGGGTCGAAGGCGACGAAGGAACGGAAGCCGCCCGTCCCGCCGTTGTGCCAGATCTGCAGGTGGCCGCCCTGGCGGGCGTGCAGCCGGTGGCCGAGCCAGCCGAGGTGCATCCAGGCGAAGGGGTTGACCCGGTGCCGCACCTCGCGGGTCAGCGCGATCGCGGGCCCCAGCGGCGAGCCGTGACCGGGTCCGCCGCCGACGCCGCCGCTTTCCTCGGTGCTTCCCTCGGCGCTTCCGTCACCGCCCGTCCGGTCACCGTCGGATGCGCGGCCGTCACCGTCCGCCGCCAGCTGGGCGCGGAGGAACACGGCGAGGTCGGCGGCGGTGGACTTGAGCGCTCCCGCGCCCGCGAGGTCGGCGAGGTTCCAGCCCGGTACGGGGCGCCCGCCGGAGGTGTGGCCGGGGGCGAGCCGGGCCGTCTGTTCCGCGTCGGGCACGAGCACCGTGTCGGCCATGCCGAGCGGTCCGCAGATCTCCCGCCGCACCAGTTCGCCGTAGCCGGTGCCGGTCCGGTGCGCGAGCGCGAGGCCGAGCAGGCCGGCGCCGAGGTTGGAGTAGCGGAACCCGCGTCCGGGCGCGGTGCGCAGCCTGGTGCGTCCCAGGTCGGTGAGCAGCCGTTCGGCGGTGCAGTGCGCGTAGGGGTCGGGCTTGTTGGGGTTGAGCAGGGAGGACAGCACCATGCCGGCGGGCAGCCGGGGCAGGCCGGAGGAGTGGGTCGCCAGGTGCCGCAGGGTGAGCGGCTCCGGGCCCTTGGCAGGGACGCCGCTCCCGGCCGGCAGCAGGCCGGCCAGGACGTCCGCGAGCGGCTCGTCCAGGGTGACGGTGCCGGCCAGGGTCAGCCGGGCGAGCGCCAGCGAGGTGAAGACCTTGGTCACCGAGCCGATCTCGAAGAGCGTGTCCGGCCCGGGGCGCCCGCCGGCCCGGCCGGGACCGGTGCGGCCGGCACCGCGGATCTCCACCTCGTCGTGGGCGAGAGCGGCGACCACCGCGCCGACCTGTTGGCCGGCGAGGCGGTCGGCGGTCTGCTGGACGAGGCTGCCAAGATCGTTCATGGCCCCGAGCCTAGGAGCGGCGGGCGGGCGGTGGCGTCCACCCCGGCGACGATTTCGCCGCCGCACCGCTCGTCCCCCGGAGGTACGGGGACGAGCGGTGCGGCGGGTACCGCCGGGCGGACCGGTGCGGCGCGGGTGTCAGCAGCTCAGGTTGTTGCCCGGCACGGTGCCGATGAGCTGGGTGAACCGCTGGTAGGCGTTGATCCGGCTCTGCACCTGCGCGGGGTTGCCGCCGTTGCACTCCAGCGAGCCGTTGATGCTGCGGATCGTCTCGCCGAAGCCGTAGCCGTTGACGATCGCGTTGTGCGGGGTCATGGTGCCCGGACCGTTCTGGGTGTTCCAGTACCAGAGCGCGGTCTTCCAGGCGACGGCCGGGTCGGTCTGCACCAGGTTGGGGTTGCGGAGCAGGTCGATGCCGAGGGCGTCGCCGGCCGCCTTGTAGTTGTAGTTCCAGCTCAGCTGGATCGGGCCGCGGCCGTAGTAGGCGGCCTGGCCGGCCGGGCAGCCGTAGGACTTGGAACTGTCGCAGTAGTGGGGGTAGTTGGCGGTGTTCTGCTCGACCACGTAGACCAGCGCGCCGGTCTCGTGGTTGACGTTGGCGAGGAAGGCCGCGGCCTCCTGCCGGCGCGTCGTGTCGGTGCCGGTGGCGGCGAACGCGGGGTAGGCGCTCAGCGCGTCGAGCAGGCCCTGGTAGGTGTAGAACGGGTTCCGGTTCGGGAACATCTGGTTGAACTGGGCCTGGCTGACCGGGAATCCGCCCGGGTTGGCGGTGGTGGTCGGGGTCGGCGTGACGGTCGGGGTGACCGTCGGGGTCGGCGTGGTGGTCGGGCCGGTGCCGCAGGTGCCCTGGTCGGACCAGACACCCGAACCGCCGGTGCTCGGCGGCTCGTTCTGGGTCCACCACTTGGCGAGCCAGTTGTGACCGTTGTAGGAGACGCTCGCGCCGCCGGTGTAGACGGCCGAGGAGCTCCAGGGCGAGGCGCAGACGGCGGCACTGGCGTTGGCCGCGGGCAGCAGCAGGACCACCGCCAGCGCCGTGGCGACGGCGGAGAGCAGTGCGAGCAGGCGTTTCGTGGACACTTGATCACCCCTTGTGCGGTGGGGGCCGCACGGTCGTGGAGGTAGGGACGTCGGGGCAGGGGAGCCGGGCCCCGCGGTGTGGGGGCCCGTCGCGGGGGACGGGCCGACCGGGGTGCGGGCCGGTGCGGGGCTGACCCAGACTCAAGCGGAGTGGTCTATACCTGTCAAGGGGTGCCGGGCAAAAGATGCACCGGGCGGGCCCGGCCGCCCTGCCCGGCGGCCGGTGCGGCGCCACGCCGCCGGTGCCCGCGCTGTCATGGTCAGGTCTCTCCATCTGGAAGGATGGCCGGGTGGACGAGACCCCCGACCCCGTGGTCCGGTCCGGCCCGGGTGCGCCGATCAGGTCGGGCATTCCGGAGCACGGCCGGGTGCCCAAGTACTACGCCGTCAAGGGCCAGTTGGAGGAGCTGCTCGACGAGCTCGGCGAGGGCGGCGTGCTGCCGACCGAGCGCGAACTCGCGGCCCGCTTCGAGGTGGCCCGCGAGACGCTGCGCCAGGCCCTGCGCGAACTGCTGATCCAGGGCCGGCTCCGGCGCCGCGGCCGCAGCACGGTGGTGGCCGGGCCCAAGCTGGAGCAGCCGCTCTCGCTCGCCAGCTACACCGAGGGCGTGCGCCGCCAGGGCAGGGTGCCCGGCCGCACCCTGATCGGTCTGGAACGGCTGGACGCCGGAATCCAGTTGGCGGGCCAGCTGCGGATCGGCTCCGGTGAGCCGGTCTGGCACCTGGAGCGGGTGCTGCTCGCGGACGGCGAGCGGGTCGGGCTGGAGAGCACCTACCTCGCCTGCGGCCGGGTTCCGGCGCTGGACGAGGAGTTCGACCCCGGCTCCTCGCTGTACGCCTTCCTCGCCGAGAAGGCGGGCATCACCTTCGGCGCCGCCGACGAGCGGATCGAGACCGTGCTGGCGACCCCGCGCGAGGCCCTGCTGATCGGCACCCCGCCGGCGCTGCCCATGCTGCTGCTGCACCGGCTGACCCGGGACACCGCGGACCGCCCGGTGGAGCGGGTCCGCTCGCTCTACCGGGGCGACCGCTTCAGCTTCACCACCCGCCTCGAAGCGGACTGATCCCGCCGTTCCCGCACCCGCGTCACCCCACTGTTGTCACGAAAAGGTAACGGGTCTGGACCGAATTCGGGCGTTGTTCACACCCGGGCCGGACGCCGGGCCACCCCCGGTCACCCGCCGCTCCGACCGTTGTCACCGCTCCGCTCCGCCCCGTGCCATGACGCCGCATCAGGAGGACGACGTGACCCCGCAGACCCCAGCCGCCCCCGGCCTCTCCCGCCGAGGCCTGCTCCTCGGCACCGCCGCCGCACTCGCCGCCGGCCCGCTCGCCGCCGGCGCCGCCCGTGCGGCCACCGCCACGGCCCCCGCCACGGCCGCGACCGCCACCGCCCAGGCCCCCGCCGCCGCGACCGCCGGAGCCACCCCCAAGGTCCTGCTCATCGGCCTCGACGGCACCATGCTCACCCGCGTCAAGGAGGCCGGCGCCCCGAACCTCACCGCCCTGATGGCCGGCGGCCTCACCGCCGCGAGCAGCCTCTACGCCAACCCGATGGCCGGCACCATGTCCGGCCCCGGCTGGTCCACCGTCGCCACCGGCGTCTGGCCCGACAAGCACAACGTCCGCGACAACAACTTCACCGCGCCCGCCTTCGCCGCCTACCCGGACTTCCTGACCCGCGCCGAGACCGCCGCCCCCGCGCTCACCACCTGCGTGATCGCCTCCTGGGCGCCGATCGCCGACGCCATCTGCTCCTCCCGGGTCGACACCCGGATCGCCACCCCGGCCGCCGAGTACGACAACGGCACCACCGCCCGCGCGGTCGCCCGGCTGCGCGACGGCAACCCCGACGTGCTCTTCGTCCACCTCGACAACGTCGACAACGCCGGCCACAGCAGCGGGTCCGCCTCCCAGGCCTACCTGGCGGCCATCCGCGGCGTGGACGCCCAGGTCGGCCAGATCCTCACCGCCCTGCGCGGGCGCGCCGGCTACGGCCAGGAGGACTGGCTGGTGATGGTCACCGCCGACCACGGCCACACCCCCACCGGCGGCCACGGCGGCTCCACCTGGGAGGAGCGGCAGACCTTCGTGATCGCCACCGGGTCCGCGTTCCCGGCCGGCTCGGTCCGCCACGACGTGCGCATGGTGGACATCGCGCCCACCGCCCTCGCCCACCTCGGCATCGCCGTCGACCCGGCCTGGAACCTCGACGGCGTCCCGATCCCGGCCCTCGTCCCCGACGAGTTCGACGCGCTGCGCCCGCAGCTCACCGGCCGGGTCGACGAGACCGGCATCGCCGCCGGCGTCCTCGGCTTCACCCACACCCCGCCGGCCGGCTGGTCGGTCGACAACTCCGCGATGGGCACCGGCGGCGTCACCGAGTGGCGCGGCTGGTCGTTCACCACCGACGAGTTCTGGACCAGGGCCCAGCGCGACCAGAACCGCGAGCTCAACGTCCGCTCCCGCGGCGTCTTCGCCGTCGCCGACTCCGACGAGTGGGCCGACAAGACCTTCAAGGGGAACTACGACTCCACCCTGGTCAGCCCCGAGTACCCGGTCGCCGGCCGCGGCACCGTCCCGGTCGCCTTCACCACCTTCTACCGGCCGGAGGGTGCGCAGAGCGCCAGGGTGCTCGCGGTCTGGGACGGCGGCGCGCCCGTCGAGGTGAAGAGCTTCACCACCGACACCAACGGGCGCCAGCGGCTCGACCTGGCCGTCCCGGCGGGCGCGAGCCGGCTGCGGCTGCGCTTCCGCTACACCGGCAGCAACAACTGGTACTGGGTCGTCGACAACGTCCGGGTCGGCTGACGCCCGGCGCGGTGACCGGGCCGGGTACCGTCGCCCGGCCGGTCACCGCGCCCGCCCGTCCGCCCGTCCGGCCTGCCGCCGGTCCGGTGCGCCGGCCGCGTCGGCCCGTCGTGTCGGCCCGTCGTGTCGGTCCGCCGCGTCAGCCCGGCCCGGCGAGCGCGGCCCGCAGCCGGTCGGCGACCAGCGCCGCGGCCGCCTCGTCGGGGTACGCCCGGCGCGGCCAGAAGAAGCCGCGCAGCCCGTCCTTCGGGTTGCGCGGCACCACGTGGACGTGGAGGTGCGGCACCGACTGGCTGATCCGGTTGTTCGCCGCGACGAAGCTGCCCGCCGCGCCCAGCGCCGGCTCCACCGCCGCCGCCACCCGCCGCACCCGCAGGAAGAACGGGCCCACCGCCTCCGCCGGCAGGTCCGCCAGGGTGCGGTGGTGGGCGCGCGGCACGACCAGCACATGGCCCGGGAACAGCGGCCGGCGGTCCAGGAACGCCACCGCCGCCTCGTCGTCCAGCACCCGGTGCGCGGGCTCCGTGCCCGCCACCACCGCACAGAAGACGCAGTCCATCCGCCCATTCAACCGCCGCACCGCGCAACCGGCATCCGCTCGCGGCGGGGCCGGGCCCCGGTCACCCGGGCGGACCCCGAGCGGGTGCGGGCCGGGGCCGGCGGGGCGCACCGTGCAGGTGGGGCGCGCGGCGCGTCCCGTCGACGAGGAGGTGGCCCGGATGGCGGGCAAGTTCGAGGTGTACGAGGACGCCGGGGGCAAGTACCGGTTCCGGCTCAAGGCGGGCAACGGCGAGATCGTCGCCACCGGCCAGGGATACGCGAGCAAGGACGCCGCCCACAAGGGCGTCGAGGCCGTCCGGCGGGCCGCGGACGGCGCGAGCGTGATCGACGTCAAGTCCAAGGCCGCGGCCTGACCGCGGCGC